>JAGPGB010000060.1 GCA_018056215.1 Bacteroidales bacterium
AATAATCTTTCTCGATTATAATAAAAATACCATTTTTTATTTTTAATTTTGCAAAAAAATGTCTCTCAAACCAATAAATTCTATATTAATTTCAGTATATAATAAAAACTTGCTTTTACCTTATTTAGAAATTTTGAAACATTTTAGAGGACAAATTATATCTACAGGTGGTACTAGTAAATTTCTTATTGAAAATGGAATTGATGTAATAGAAATCGATACATTAACTAATTATCCTGCTCTTCTAGATGGACGAGTGAAAACACTGCATCCAGCTATATTAGGTGGAATATTACTTAGACGAGATAATGAAAATGATATAAAAGAGGCAAACAAATATAATTTAGCAGAAATAGACGCAGTATTGGTTGACCTTTATCCTTTTATAGAAACATGTAAATGTGCTACTAATGAAGAAGAAATTATAGAGAAAATAGATATCGGAGGTATAACGCTCATACGTGCTGCTGCTAAAAATTTCAAAGATGTGCTAGTAGCTGCTGACGAAAGTGATTACGATCATTTCTTTGAATGTATAAAAAATGGTAATAGCTTAGAGACAGATAGACGCCTTTTAGCCAAAAATGCTTTCGCTACTGCTACGATGTATGATGCTGCCATATTTCAATGGTTCTCACAACCATATCTTGGTAAAGAGGCTGAAATTGTAAATACTGATTTAATAACTCCGCTACGATATGGCGAAAATCCTCATCAGCAGGCATTTTATTTGCATGATGGTAGTATGAACTATCAAAAACATCATGGTAAGGATTTATCATATAATAATTTTTTAGATATAGATAGTGCTTGGTTACTTGTCAATGAATTGAAGCCTACTGCTTGTGTAGTAGTTAAACACACCAATCCTTGTGGTGTAGCAGTGAGTAATAGACCGTTAGATGCTTTCGAAAAAGCTTTGGCTGGAGATCCTGTATCTGCCTATGGTGGCATTTTTGCTTTTAATACACCTATCGATGATGAAACCATAGAAAAATTAAATAGTTTATTTTTTGAGGTTCTCATTGTCCCCAGATTTTTAGAAGGACAAATTGAGAAACTATCAATTAAAAAAAACAGAATTTTGCTTTCTATACCAAATGCTAAACCAAATAGTTGGTTATGGCGTAGTGTTTTAGGTGGTAGTTTAGTGCAGCAGAGAGATGATTATATCCCTGATACATCTAAATGGGAATGGATCGTTAAAAATAAAAAATTAAATAATAAATTGATTGATGATATGGCACTTGGTGTATCAATTGCTAAATATTTAAAATCTAATGCTATTGCTATTGTCAAAGATCAGCAATTGATAGGTATGGGATGTGGACAGCCTAGCAGAGTAGATGCTGCTAAGCTAGCAATTGATAAAGCAAAAACTTTTGGTCACGACCTTAATGGAGCAATATTAGCTAGTGATGGATTTTTCCCATTTACAGATAGTGTAGACATAGCTTATAAAAATGGCATTGTAGCTATAGTAGAACCTGGTGGATCTATACATGATAGAGAAATTATATCTTATTGTCAAGAAAATGATTTAATTTTGTCATTTACAAATATTAGGAATTTTAAACATTAAAAAATAAAGGAACAAGATGGCTTTGTTTAATTTTTTAACAAAAGAAATAGCAATAGACTTAGGTACAGCTAATACAGTGATAATGTATAATGATAAAGTGGTAGTAAACGAACCATCTATCGTTGCGATAGATAATACTACAAATACTGTGATGGCTGTTGGCAAAAAAGCTATGATGATGCATGGCAAAACTCATGAACATATAAAAACTATTATCCCATTGAGAGATGGAGTAATAGCAGATTTCTATGCTGCTGAGATAATGATTAGAGAATTTATTAAAATGATACCTTGGAAAAATACTATCATCAATTATAGTTATCGTATGGTAATAGGTATTCCTAGTGGTATTACCGAAGTAGAAATGAGAGCTGTTCATGACTCTGCCGAACAAGCTGGTGCTAAAGAAGTAAAATTAATCCATGAACCTATGGCTGCAGCTTTAGGTATAGGCATTGATGTATTAGACAATACAGGGAATATGATTGTAGACATAGGTGGTGGTACTACGGAGGTTGCAGTTATTGCTTTAGGTGGCATTATTAGTAATAAAAGTATTCGCATAGGTGGTACTGAACTCAATGAAGATATACAAGATTATATGAGACGTGCTCATAATCTAAGTATCGGTGAAAGAACAGCAGAACGTATTAAAATTGATGTCGGTGCTGCTATACCTAATATTGAAAATCCACCTGAACCCATTGAAGTTAATGGAAGAGATATAATAACTGGTATACCTCGCTCAGTACATGTTAACCATGAAGAGATAGCTCATGCTATAGATAAAACTATTTCTAAAATAGAAGATACTGTAATTAGTGCATTAGAAAATACTCCCCCAGAACTATCTGCAGATATATTAAAAAATGGTGTTTATCTTACTGGTGGCAGCTCATTACTTCGTGGCTTAGATAAAAGATTGTCTTCTAGAATTAAACTAAAAGTACAATTGGGCGAAGATCCTCTTTTAGCTGTAGCTAGGGGTACTAGCGTAGCACTTAAAAATTTTAATAAATTCCCTTTCCTTATTTAATTCATGTGGAGCTGGCTTAGATTTTTTAAAAAATATAATTTTACTATTACTTTTCTCATACTATCTATTTTTAGTTTATGGCTTTTCATTTATAATTCTGAAATTCACCAAGCTTATTTTTTTAAAATTTCATCTTTCATAGTTTCTCCATTCAATAAGTTGTCGAGTAATATCTCTTATTATTTTTCTCTGAAAAAAGAAAATGAAAAACTAGCTATAGAAAATTTAATCTTAAATGATAGATTGCATAATTCAATAAATGTAAAATGTATATCTGTTTCTGATAGCACTTTTTTAATACCAGACTCATTAAAAAATTTATATTCTTTTTTACCTGCTAGATTAATATCTATGACTATTCACGAATCAAAAAATTACGCTGTTATCGAAAAGGGTAGGAGAGAAGGAATAAGTGAAAATAGCGGTGTCTATACACCAAATGGTATTTTAGGAATAGTAAGCTCTGTTTCAGATAGATATACTTTGCTAAAAACCTATATGCATCCTGATGTTAAAATTTCTGCTGCAATAAATAATAACTACGTTGGCATAGCTCAATGGGATGGAAAACACATAGGAACTGGAGAAATAGTAAATGTACCATTCGCAATCAAAATTAATATTGGTGATACTATTTTTACTAGTGCTTATTCAACTTTTTTCCCACCAAATATACCTATTGGAGTTGTTACTACTAAATATTTTAACCCAGATAATCAATCAATGACATATAAATTTAATTACTTAGAAAATCTAGACAGAGTATATTTCGTTTATGTAGTTAAGTTTATTGATAATGACCAAATAATGCAACTAAATAAAAATAAATAATCTATGCTGACTTTTAAAAAAGTATTATTTGCTATATTGATTTTCCTATTTCAAGTTCTAATATTAGATCATTTACCTCTGTCATATGGTGTACAGATTAATTTATTCATTTATATTATTTTATGTTTGATACCTTTTAATATGAATAAAACATCATTGATATTAATTGCTTTTTTGATTGGTTTATTAAGAGATTCATTTACATTCACTTATGGATTATATGCTTTTGGTGCTATAGTTATTATTTTCATACAGCATTATTATTTTTTATTACCACAATATAATAAACTAAGAAAGATAGATACTCCACTTTATGCCAACTCAAATTTGCTAGGATGGAGGAGTTTTTTAATATATATCACTATTTTTTCTACAATTTTTACTTTTTTAGTAAATATAATAAATTACCTCACTACGTGGATTTACATTAGATTTTATTTTATTATCGAAGAAATCTTTTTTACTATTATATTTATCTGTATTGCTGAATTAATAAGATCTTGGTTATTTCATAAAGAAGAAAAAGAGAAATTTGTATAATAATATTTTAGAATCATATAATTGATAAGCCTTGTACTAGATTTTGTTGTCAAAATTTTTTATATAATATTTAAATTTGTCGCCACGATCTTCGAAATTTTTGAATTGATCATAGCTAGCTGCAGCAGGTGATAATAAACAAATTTTACCTGGAGAAGTTAATCGAAAAGCAGCATCCACAGCTTGTTGTAAATCATCAAATTTCATTACATTTTTATCTTTTATGTTTTCTAAATTTGTAAATAAAAAATCTTTTAATTCTCCTATACAAAATATATTTTTTACATTGGATTTTTTTAAATAATCAAAAAGTTCAGAATAATTTAATCCTCTATTCATCCCACCTATTATCAAAGTGTCTACATTATACAATGATTCTAAGGCTGCAATAGTAGATTGTGGTATTGTAGAGATGCTATCATTGTAAAAATGAATATTTTGAAATTCACCTATATATTCCAACCTATGTGGTAAAGGTTGAAATTCATATATTTTATCAATAAATGCTTCGATTTCTATGCCAGTACTAAAATATGTGGCTAGCAAAGCTGCACAAATATTATGAATGTTATGCTCACCTTTTAGTTTCAATTTGTCCTGATCGATTGATAATTTTTTTGTATTGTTAGCATTTTTAAAAATCAGATTATTATCAAGATAAAATAAGCCTCTTTGACTATTTTTTATGTTTTCACCGAAATTCCAAATTTCACTTTCTATATTTGTGATATCAGCAATGTTGTTATTTATTATAGCAAGATCATTACTATTCTGATGAGTAATAATATTAAATTTAGCATTTTTATATAATTCAAATGATTGATAGTAATCTAAATGCTCTGGGAAGATATTTAATAAAATGGCAATATGAGGTGAATAATTTATACTATCTAATTGATGACAAGATAATTCTAAAACATACCAATCTGTGTGGTTATCATTCATTAAAAGGTCAAAGACCGGTATTCCAATATTTCCACCAATTTGTACATTAAAATTTAAATTTTTTAATAAAAAATATACCAAATTAGTAGTAGTAGATTTGCCTTTTGTACCAGTAATACCAATAGTTTTATTTTTATAATATTTAAGGAATAATTCTACTTGGCTTGTGATGTTATTTGTTTTTTTAATATTCAAATTATATAGACTAATGCCTGGTGATTTAATTATAATGTCAAATTTATCTAAATTAGTAATTAGCTCATTTTCAGAAATATATGGAATTGCACTATTATCAATATAATATTTATCAGCAATTACTACATTATAATTTGGAACAAATTTATTTATAAACTGCAATGTGCTTTTGCCTTCGCGTCCCCATCCCCAAATACAGATTTTTTTATTGATTAATTCGGTGAAAATTTTTTCCATAACAAATTATAAAAATTTAGTAAAAATAGCAATATTTTAAATTTTGCTAATAATAATTTTAAAATTATTATCTAGAATATTGAGTAAAATTAAACTCACATAAAACAATTACATTGTAGTCTAATAAATGAATGTACCTGAGTTAAAAACTTAGTTAGCGTTAACTTTTTTTATTAACTCAATACATTCACAACTTCTTTGATTTCTGGAATATATTTTTTTAGAGTTTCTTCAATTCCATTTTTTATAGTAATCACAGACATTGGACAAGAATGGCAAGCACCAGTTAATTTTAATTTTACAATAAAATCATCTGTCAATTCTATGAATTCCATATCACCGCCATCATTTTGTAAATATGGGCGTATTTGGTCTAGAAGATAAAGGACTCTTTTTTTAATTTCTTCGTACTCCATGATTTTTAATTTTATTGATATTTAATTTCTACAATTTTAGTTTCTGGAAGAGTAGCATTACGAATAGAAATAGCCTGAGTTGTAGCATCTACCATTTTTCTAAGCTCTAAAGAATATGCTGTATTATCATCTAAAATAGCTGGACGTCCATTATCTGCTTCATCACATATTTGTGGATCGATAGGAATCTGACCGAGAATAGTTGTATGATATTTTTTAGCAATATCATTGATTGATCCTAGCCCAGAGAAAATGTTATATTTTTTATCTGGAGCATCTGGAGGAATGAAATAAGACATATTTTCTACTATTCCTAAAATGGGAACATTAATATTGGGGTCCTCAAACATATTAATAGCTTTCACTGCATCATTAATAGCAATTTTTTGAGGAGTAGTAACGATGACAACCCCCGTGAGGCTATAATTCTGAACTAGTGTTAGGTGAATATCTCCTGTACCAGGAGGAGTATCAATAATGAGATAATCCAATTCGCCCCAATCAGTATCCTCCATAATTTGCTTAAAAGCAGAGCCGATCATAGGGCCACGCCATATAAGAGCTTTTTCTGGATCAATAAAAAACCCCATACTCATTATTTTAACTCCATATTTATCTATAGGAGTAATAATTTGTTTACCATTGTTTTCAACCACTACAGGTTGAGCATTCTCTAATCCAAACATTAAAGGAGCACTAGGACCGTGAATATCAGCATCAATAAAGCCCACTTTAGCACCTTTAAGAGCTAAACCTACTGCTAAATTAGTAGCAATAGTAGATTTGCCAACGCCACCTTTGCCCGAAACCACTGCTACAATATTTTTAATATTTCCCATAATTGAATGAGCCCTAGCTGTAGAAGTATTAGAAATAATCTTGACATCTATATCTGCATTTGGCATTACAGACTTAACAGCATTAATGGCTTGATCTCTAAACATTTCTTTTAATGGACATGCAGGAGTAGTTAAAACTATAGAAAAACTAACTTTATTACCATTGATTTCCAAATTTTGAACCATTCCTAATGATACGATATCCTTTTTAAGATCAGGATCAATTACTGATTTTAAAGCTTCTAAAATTTTTTCTTTCATCATTAAATAATTATATTACAAAATTAATAATATTAGTTTACATAAAAAGCAAATAGAATAAATATCATTATTTGTGAAAATT
>JAGPGB010000061.1 GCA_018056215.1 Bacteroidales bacterium
GCAACTAAGTACCTACAAAGCTACATAATGTGGTATATAATAAAGCACAAATATTTGTTAAAGAAATTGATAGAAGATGTAGGCAGGATGCTAAATTTAGCTTCATCAGATCGGCAAGCGTGGTATGTATATATGGAGTTGAGATTAAATCCAATATTAATTTTAAAAGATTAATCTTTTACTTGCCCCTACCCTTTTTTCAAATCCCCTTTTTTTCATATTTTTGAAAAAAATTTCCTCTCTCAAAATATTTTTTATGAATCTCTCTATTATAATCCCCCTTTTTAATGAAGAAAATACTATCACTATTCTTTTAGATAAATTAATTTCTTTATCTTATCCCTCATTTATTAGTAATGTAGAAATAATCATAGTCGATGACTGCAGCACTGATACTTCTCATAATATAGTTTCTGAATTTATTAGTAATAATAATTTTCAAATTAAATTAATTTCAAATCCAGTAAATAGAGGTAAAGGTTATGTCGTCAGACAAGGTATTAAAGCTGCTAATGGTGATTTGATTTTAATTCAAGATGCAGATTTAGAATTAGATCCTAACGATATACCTAAAATGTTAAATGCTCTGAATGAATTGAATATAGATTTTGTGAATGGTAGTAGATATTTGCCTGGTATAGTGCGTCCTTTGCCATCTTTTAGAAGATATATGGGAAATAGATTATTTACTTTACTAACTTCTTTTTTGATAAATGTTAAAATTTCTGATGTGGCTTGTGGATATAAACTTTTCAAAAAAAATTTGCTTGACAAAATAAGTTTAAAAGAAAATGGTTTTGGTTTTGAAGCTGAGCTTATCATAAAAACTATGCGTATAAATCCTACCAAAGTTGCTGAGGTTCCCGTGCAATACATTCCTCGGACTATTAATACAGGCAAAAAATTGAAAAATAGACATGCTTTTGGTATATTATGGGTAATTTTGAAATATGGACTTTTTAGATTCAAATGATGAGTGTTAAAAGTTTCAAAATACATAAAATCGAGTTTCACATTGATAAAATTGTAATTTTTTTTATAATTACATTGATGTGTATAAATATGCTCCATGTGAAAATGTGGCAAAAAAGAGAACTTCTCTACTGGGATGTGGTTTCATACTATGCTTATCTACCAGCAACTTTTATTTATAAAGATTTAAGCTTAAAATTTATTGAAAACTATTCTGGTGAACATGAGTTTGTATTTTGGCCTTCCACAGCACCTAATGGTAATTACGTGATTAAAACCAGCATGGGATTGAGCTATTTATATGCTCCTTGGTTCTTTATTGGTCATTTGATAGCGATAAATACTAATTACGATGCAGGTGGTTTTTCTGAACCATACAAGATTTGTTTACAGTTTGGCACTTTAATTTATTTTTTAATAGGGCTTTTATTTTTGAGAAAAGTATTATTGCGATATTTTAATAAATACATAACTGCTTTAGTTATTTTAGCTATAGTTGTCGGTACTAATTTATATTATTATGTTGTATATGAAAGTACTATGTCACACAGTTATAATTTTGTGTTATTTTCTATTTTTTTGTGGGCTACTATGCGGTGGCATGATGATAGAAATTGGAAATTTACTATATTAATTGGGCTTCTATCAGGATTAATCACATTAATCAGGCCGACAAATATTATTGTTTTAATAATTTTTGCATTGTGGGGAGTAACATCTTTAAAAGGATTGAAAGAAAGAGCTATGCTATTTCTACGGGAATATCCAAAAGTTATAATAATGATGTTATGCTTCATTGCTGTTTGGATACCACAATTTATTTATTGGTATCAACAAACAGGACATATATTTTACTATAGTTATGGTGAAGAAGGATTTTTTTTCACTAAACCTAAATTTTTTAAAAGTTTATTTAGTTATCGTAAGGGATGGCTAGTATATTCTCCTATAATGATTTTGTCATTGATAGGTTTACCATTGATGACTAAATATAAAGAAAAAGAAGGTTTGATGGCGATAGTCATTTTTACTTTTATTAATATGTGGATAATATTTTCTTGGTGGTGTTGGTGGTGGGGCGGAAGTTTTGGCTACAGAGCATTGATAGATTCTTATGCTTTTTTAGCTATTCCTATGGGCACTTTTATGAAATATATTTATGAAAAAAGAAATAAGTTATTAAAAATTTCTTTTTCATTAATACTGACTTTGATGATTTCTTATAGTGTTTTTATGACTGTGAAATATAGGAATAAATCTATCCATTATGATAGTATGACAAAGCAAGCATTTTGGTACAACTTTTTCGAAGTAAAAACTAAACCTGGATATTGGGAAATGCTTGATCCTCCAGACTATGACAAAGCTCTACATGGACAAGATGAATGAATCAATATTTTATAATTTTTTTCCACCTTCTATGAGTCCACAGGTAATCTGCAGGATGTCTTTTAATGGCTTCTTCTAAAATTTTTGCAAATCTTTGCGTCAGCTCACCATCATTTATTTTCTCTTTGCCATCATATATTAATTGATATTTAGTACGATATTCAAAAGGTTTTTCACTAATGATCTCTGCGAAAAAAACTGGCAGTTTAAATTTTGTTGATAAAACTTCTGTTCCTCTATAGAATGGTGTGTTAATATTAAAAAAATTAGCCCAATGTATTCCTGAATTAGCAGCTGGAGATTGATCAGCGATCATTACAAAAACAGAAGGAATATTCCCTTTCGACACTTTAAACATTGTTTTAGCAGTAGATTGATTATCCATAAAAATCGTATTTGGAGCACTAGGACAAAGCCTCACCCATTTATCTATATTTTTATTAGATAATGGTTTATATACAAAATATACAGGAGCCTCTAAAATTTCAGATAATATTATCTGTGTAGACCAAGAATTTAAATGTCCTAAAACTATCATTACATTCTGTCCTTTGTCTAGATAATCTTTAATATTTTGTATATTTTCAAATTGTAAATGTTTTAATCTTTCTTTTTTATTTATGACACCATTAATAGCAATATCAATTAACATTCTAGCAAAACTATGATAAAATTCTTTTTCTGTTTTTTTATAAAAATTATCATCTTTATCAGGAAATGCTAGATGTAAATTTTTGCGAACTACATTTAGCCTATATCTAATAAGTCTATATGCGTTGAAATAAATAAAATAATCCCATATGAAAAGTAATGAATGAGGTGTATGACCAATCAATAACTGCAATATTCTGGCAAAAAATGATAATATCATTATTTTTTTGCAAAAATAAAAAATTTAAAAGACCTCATAATGAAAATCTTTAATTTATTTTTATTAAACTCTTATTTAATAACATTTTTCTATGCTAAATACAATTGTACTTTTCATCTGAAAATCTATTTAATAAAGTTTAATTAATTTTGTTTAAATTTTTAAAAATATGAAAAAAGAGAATTGTGCTGTTTTTCCAGGATCATTCGATCCTATCACTCTTGGCCACAAAGATGTAATATGTAGAGCTATTCCACTTTTTGATAAAATATATGTAGCTATTGGCGATAATATTGATAAAAAATACATGTTTCCTATTGAAAAAAGATTAGAATGGCTGCAAATTGCTTTTAAAAATTTCCCCTCTATTGAGGTTGCTAAATTTGATGGTTTAACAATAGATTTTTGTAATAAACATAATATCAACTTTATCTTAAGAGGCTTGCGTACATCTGCAGATTTCGAATTCGAACGTCAGATAGCTCAGATTAATAAACAATTAAATCCCAAAATAGAAACAATATTCCTTTTGACACACCCCACATATACTTCTTTAAATTCATCTATTGTACGTGAAATTATTAGTTATAATGGTGATATTAGCAATTTTGTTCCTGATGAGATTATAGATGATATTTTACTTACATATAAAAATATTTATTGAGATTATCCGTTAATTTTTTATTAAAATGCAAAATACTAATGATTTATGTTTCTATGATTTATAAATTTATTATCAAATGATTAAAAAATCAATAAAGCTTCTGAATATCTTAATATTATTAATTATAAACACTATAGCTTTTTGCCAATCTACAATTATAAATGGTAACTTCAAAGGTGCTGAAGGACGATTGATAAGGTTATATACTATCCAAGATTTTATCACTTTCACTGATACATTAGTTGCTAAAGCCCCAATAGACCATAATGGTAATTTTTCAATTGTTTTAAAATTACCAAAAGACAAAATTTATTATGCATATTTCAAAGTCAATGACATCCGTAGCAATGATTTATATTTAGAAAATAATAAAACATATAATTTGATATTCGATACTCTTGATTTCGATAAATATGATACCTACACATCTTTTTTAACTAGATTAAATATGAATTTTACAATTTTAAATTTAGATACTAATGATTTGAATTTTAAAATTCCTCAATTAAATATTATACTTAATGATTTTTATGCTCATAACATTAAAACTCAAGTAGAACCTACTGGAGGTACAATAAATAAAATTCCAAAAACTAAAATTGATAGTTTAAATGCATTATTACTTACAAAATTTTCTAATTATAAAAGTAATTATTTCAATAATTATTTAAAATATTCAATTGCAGAAATTAAGTTAATGTCTAGATCATATGATAGACTAGAAATATTTAATGAATATATTTGGAATCAAAGGCCTATCTATGATAATGTGCAATATATGAGCTTTTTTACTAACTATTTTAGAGATTATATTATTAATTCTACAAAAATAAAAAATAGAGATTTGATATCAAATATTGAATGGCAAGTTAATTACAAAGCTCTTTTAGACTCACTTGGCAAAGATACATTATTAAAAAATGAAGTTATTAGAGAATTAGTATTATTAGAAAATATAATTGACTGGTCAAATATGAAATTATTCACTCTCGAAAGCTTACAAAAATTATTAACACAATTTTATAATAATACTAAATTTGATGAACATAAAATCATAATAAAAAATATTAATAAAAATTTATTTTCTAAATATCGAATTGATTTATCAAAATATCCATTAATAACAAATAAAAATGATACAATTTTTTTAAAACAATTTACTACAAAATACGTATTATTGTATTTTTTCACTTCTTGGTGTAAACCATGTATTAAAGAATTAGCAACGATTAATGAAATATATCCTCAAATAAAAGATAGTATAAAAATCATAGTTATATCAGCCGATCGCATACCTTTAAATTATTATTATTTCACTAAAGATTATAATTTTACTAATTTGGAAATATATTATTTTAATCAAAATTATGAATTATTAGAACAATTAAAAATTGTAGTTTTTCCGCAATCTATATTAATAGACAAAAGGGGTAATATCATAAATGCTACAATGCCAGATATCAAAAATGGTTTGATTGAATACCTATTTAGTATTGCTAAAAAAAGTTGAAAAGTTTAATAAGATATCATTGAAATAAGCGTTTAAATAATAAGGTTTGAACCGCAGATTCTCAAATGATTTAACTGATTAGTTATGATTTTACAAAAAAACATAATATAAACATTTTGCTATAAACTAATCAACTTTTCAAATCCTACTCCTATCACTAATAATTTATAACTTATCGCTCGTCACCCCTTCACCCTTTCACTTCAACTAAAAATCAATTATTTATTAAAATTTCTTTTAACAATTTCCCACATTATTATAGCTGCTGCCACAGATACATTCAGCGAGTGCTTGGTTCCCCATTGTGGGATTTCTACAGCCATATCCACCATTTCCAAAGCATCATCATTGATACCTTTTATTTCATGACCAAGCATAATTGCTATTGGCGATGGTATATTTTGAGGTAAATCTAATGCAGATGTACTGTTAAAAGTTTGCTCTACACCTATTAGGTAATAACCAAGGTTTTTTAGTTTTTTTATCAAGTTTAAAATATTTTGTTCATATTCCCAATTTACACTTTCAGTAGCTCCTAATGCTGTTTTTTCTATTTCTCTATCTGGTGGACAAGGTGTGATACCACACAAATATATTTTATCTATATTAAAACCATCCGCAGTGCGAAATATAGATCCCACATTATATTTACTTCGTATATCATCTAAAATTAATATTAATGGAAGTTTAGTCTTTTTTTTATATTCATCTATCGATAATCTATTTAATTCCTCTATTTTCTTTTTCTTGTAATTCATTCTTTTTTAATTTTTTAGTATGTTTTGATAAAATATTTTTAAAATTAATTTTAGGAATAATAGGTCTAGGATTTTCTTCATCGGCTAAATAAACTACTGCATTTATCTCGAAACCAACTAATATCATGAACGCTACTGTTTGTAGCCACAAGAAAAAAATAAATATTGTTGCTAATGGACCATAAATTTTATTATAATTAGAAAAATTACTAATGAAAATGTCAAAACCTCCAGTTATTATCAATGTCGAGATAGCAGCAATGATAGTACCTGACGTCATAAATCTAAATTTACGTCTGCGAGCTGGTGCTATATAAAAAATGATTTCAAATAACAAAACTAACAATATAAAAAATAATACATACTTAGCAATGAAATAAAAAGAATGTATCACATTTTCATTCAATAAATTCAATGATACTAACCAATTAAAAATATCTTTGTTTATTAAAAATAAAACTATAGAAATGACAAGTAATATAGTAATCAATATCCAAATGATAAAAGATGTAATAAATTGTTCCCATACAGGCCTAGTCTCTTTAATATGATATGAAGCATTGAATGATTCTATTATCAACCTTACTCCATTTAATGCAATAAATAACACAGCAAATATCCATATTCCTGTATATCCTCTAGTAGTATTAAATAATATGTATTTTATCGGACCATCTATTACGGTATATACGTTTTTGGGTAAATATTCTTGAAGCAATAATATGAAATTATTTAGATTCTCTTG
>JAGPGB010000062.1 GCA_018056215.1 Bacteroidales bacterium
ACATATCCATTACCAGAAGCTCAACTAGATAGATTTATGTTTTCTATTTGGTTAGATTATCCCACTATTAATGAGGAAATAGAAATCGTGAAAAGGACAACTTTCGTAGATATGCCCACTGTCAATAATATTATTGATAAAGAAACTCTGCTAGAATATCAAAAATTGGTAAGAAAAATTAGTGTACCAGATCATGTTTATGAATTTGCAGTGCAGATAACAGCAAAAACCCGTCCAGTATATGCAGATTGTCATCCAATGGCAAAAGAATATGTTGCTTGGGGCGGTGGCCCTAGATCTAGTCAATTTATGATTTTAGGTGCTAAATGTCACGCATTGCTTAATGGTAAATATGCTCCAGATAACGAAGATGTAAAAGCTGTAGCTGATAGCGTTTTTAGACATAGATTAGTCCTCAACTATAGAGCAGAAGCAGAGGGAGTAAATACTATTGATATTATACACGAAATCATTAAAGATATAGAAAAAAATAATTTTAAAAAATAATTGAGATAAGCAATTAGTTCATCAATTTTATACAATATTTTAAAATTGTTATAATAACTCTAAAATTTTTTCTCGCATAGCATTAATACTGAGGGTGAGTTATAATTTGTAATAATTCTCAATAAAATTAATTTATTTTTACAAAAGGATTATTTGATTTCTCATGTCCAATGCTAGTAGGATTACCATGTCCTGGATATACTTTCACTTCATCGGGTAATTTATAAAGTTTATTTTTTATACTATTTACTAATGCATCCCAATCTCCTGTTATGAAATCTGTTCTACCCACACTTTCATAAAATAGCACATCACCAGTAAATATAATTTTTTCATCAGAAAAATAATAACATAAAGATCCATCAGCATGCCCTGGTGTTTCATAAACTAAAATATCAAAATCTCCAATTTTAATATTCCCTTCATTGATAAATTTTATTTTATCTTTAGCAAGTATCTCTACTTGATCCATGCCAAATTGATCGGCTATATCCACTATGCTCTCATAAAGATGATATCCTGCCTCAGACATCATAATTTCAATATTATATTTTTGATAAAAATTACTTATACCAATGGCATGATCTATATGAGGATGTGTGATTAAACAAGCTTTTACATTTAGATGCTCCATAGATAAATAATTTTGCAAGGCTTCCCACTCTTCATTAGAATAATATCCTGCATCTATCAATAGAGCATCATTGGTGTCATTACTAATTATATAATTATTTACCATGAAAGGATTGCAAACAAATACTTTTAGTTTCATATTTTAGAAATTTATAATTTGGTTACTTAATTAAAATTCGACATACTTGAGCTCTCCATCTTTATTAGAAAACACTGCTTTTTTAATTTTCTTGGGTAAATAGTAAATATATCCTTTTTGCAAAATCTTTAGAGTATCTTTATAAATTATATTTTTACCCGAAGCATTTGTAATAGTTATCTGACAGGGCATAGGTTTACGAGCAGGTAGATTATGTTGAGAAATTTTATAATTTTCAATTTTAGGATTTTTATTTAAGGGAGTAATTTTTAAATAATAATTATTATCAACTTTATCAGATATTTCATAAGAAAAACCCTTAGATGAATCAAAAGAAAACAAAAAAATGTTTTCTTCATCATTTTTATTAGGTAATATATTTATAGAATAATGATAATTAGTTTTTGACACATTCCCAATGAAATATGATAGATAAAAATTATATAAATTTTTAATTTCTTCAATCATTGTATTAAATGTAGCATCGTCATATGCTATCTCTGGTATACCACCTATTAGATCATAATAATATCCTTTTAATAGATTAATATCATTGGCAAGATCTTTAGCAATGTCGTGATCTGATTTAGGAACTAAATTAGTTTCATATATAGTTTTAATACGTTTAATAGTATCTATAGTAACTAATTGATTAATAGTATCAGTCTTTTCTAAATATTGATTAGTTATAAAAAACTTAAATATATCGTAAGATGAATCATCGCTAATAGAATTTAGCATTGTTTTATCAACAATTTCTTTTTCATCATATACATTATCATCATTGATATTCAGCAAACCATTTTCTAAAAAATGTAATTTAATATTGTTTCTCACTGCATCATTAGAAAATTTCAAGAAAAAAGTAGCACTAGTATCTGGTATTAATTCATTGGATATATTAAGATTATTTATAAAAAATTGCGATGATTTGTTAGTAATAATAGGTGTATTGGCAAAAAATTCATTGGCAAATTTAGAATAAATTCCAGGGATAGAATCTACTTTGTAAACATCTAGATTTATCATTAACAAATTTTGAGGTAAATTAATTTCTATAAAATTATAATCTTTAAGCTCATCTACATTTTGATAAATTTTAAATGAAGAACAAGCAGTGAGAAAAATAATTATACAAAGTGGAAGTATTTTCATAAAAAATTTTTATTTACAAAAATACAAAAATATTAATTTACTTTTGATAGCTAAATACATTTCAATATAAATATTTGATAAAATATAATATTAAAGCAATCATAAGGTAGGTTGAATAAATAGAAAACAAAATTTGAATAACAATAAATGGTTTAATATAAAATTATTTTTATTATTTTTGAATTTGAAAAATAAACTATGTTTAAGAATATTAAACAACATAAATTTGACTGGATACAATTTAAGTGGCTTCGAATAGGATATAAAGCACTAATAAATCAAGCTATAATACCTGCGATTATAATTGGAGTGATCACTGGATTAGCAGCAGTATTATTAAAAAATGGAGTTTATAATCTCACTGCATGGGTTCATAATATAACTCAAACAGAGCATTTGTCTATATTATATTTCTTTTTACCGATTATCGGCATTGTATTGACAGTGATTTTTACTGATAAAATTATAAAAGAGAAACTAGATCACGGAGTTACACGAGTATTAAAAGCTATAAGTAAAAATAAAGGAGACATTCGTCCACACAATATATATTCTAATATAGTAGCTTGCGTAATAACAGCATCTTTTGGAGGATCTATTGGTATGGAAGGGCCAATAGTTACTACTGGTGCAGCTATTGGTTCAAATACAGCAAAATTTTTTGATTATTCATATAAATACAAACTACTTTTTATCTGTGCTGGTATGTCATCAGCAATAGCTGCAATTTTTAAAGCTCCTATTGCTGGTTTAATATTTTCTATAGAAGTATTAGCAATAGATTTAAGTGCAGGATTTTTAATACCAGTAATACTTAGCTGCGTTACAGGCACTATAGTAGCTACATTTTTTCTTGGACAAAAAGCAGAATTTTATTTTGCTGTTTTTACTAATTACAACTATTCAAATACATTATTTTTCATATTATTAGGTATCTTCGTTGGCCTACTTTCAGTATACTTTTTACGTACTTATTCTTTTATAGAAAAAGCAATAGCAAAAATCAAGAAAAAAACTTTTAGAATATTAATTGGTGGAGGGCTATTAGGATTATTAATATATTTATTTCCTCCTCTCTATGGAGAAGGATATAATAATATGGAAATGATCCTTAGCGGTAATATAGAACAATTATTTTCTAACTCCATTATTTATCCATATTTTAATACTGAAATTGGTTTTTTGATTTTATTAATTATTTTATTTTTCATGAAAGTAATAGCAACAGCATTGACAACTGGAGCTGGAGGAGTAGGAGGTGTTTTTGCTCCAGCATTATTCACTGGTGCAGTAGGTGGAACCGCATTTGCCATTTTAATGAATATTTTATTTAATACTAGCTTAAACGTAAGTAATTTCACCCTTGTAGGTATGGCTGGCGTAATGGCTGGTGTAATACAAACACCTCTTGCTGCTATATTTTTAATAGCTGAACTCACCGGTGGATATAATCTTTTTATACCTCTTATCATTACTGCTACTATTTCTTATGCAACGACTAGATTAGTAGAACCATATTCTATATATACAAAATCTCTTGCTGAAAGCGGTGAATTATTGACACATGACAAAGAAAAAAATGTTTTTACCCTTGTAGATAAAAATGATTTAATTGAAACAGAATTTGTACCATTAAATATTAATCAAAAATTATCAGACCTCATAGAAGCTATTAAAATATGCGATAGAAATGTCTTCCCAGTTTTAGATGATGAGAATAACTTAGTAGGATTAATATATTTCAAAGATATTAAGAATATCATTTTTGATAAACAAACCTATGATAAAATTAGTCTTTCTGAATTGATGAAAGAACCAGAAATAATTATTGATATAAATGAATCTTTAGACTCTATAGTAGAAAAAGTGAGAATGCAAAATATATGGAATATTCCTGTGGTAGATCATGGTAAATATGTTGGTTTCATATCAAAGTCATCACTTTTATCTGCATATCAAGAAGTTTTTGACACATTTACCTTTGAATAGGAAAGTAAATAGGGCAATAATCAAGTTTATAAAATTTTTGAAAAAATTTTATAAATATAGTAGAGAAAAATTTAAATGTTATAGATTAAATATGTTAATGACATCAAATCACTATACCGCTCCCATGCCCTCCTATCCGACGCCGCCAAATTCAGTATCCTCCCCGTATCTTCTATAACCATCTCTGCCAGATATTTGCCTTTCACTACAAACCACATTATATAGTTTGTTAAATATTTTGTCGCTACTCCACGAAACTTGTAATATATCCATCCTACAAAATCTGTTATCTTCTTATGAATAGTTGATACGCTGTATATACCTTGCTTCATCTTGTTTTTGTTAGTTATTTCTTTGTGTTTTATGTGCTCCGCAGTTACTGTCTTGAAAGCTTTTTTATTGCTGCCACATATCACTGAATTATCTGATATTCGTGATTTTAGAAACTCAGATATATGATCAGCTTGCACTCTATTGTCTTCTAATTTTTTGAACAAAATATTTCCACTTCTATCTGTGGCAGCTAATACTGCTACTTTTGTTGGCTTCTTTTTCTTTAACTTTTTTACTTCTTTTTTGTCTCGCTTTTTTCTACCTTTCTCAGAGTAATTCATTAGAAGTTCTTCTAATTCTACTACTCCGAAGAAATTTACATTATCTTCAAATGATTGCATAGCACATAATATTCTGTGTCGCCAAAAGAAACTTGTTGTGAGACTAATATGTACGATTCTTGCACACTCTCTCAAGCTCATGCCAGCACTCATACATTTGATATATTCTAGCATCTTGCCCTTTTCATGAACACCATACATAAAAGTGCCAGTGGTTACTCTGAACTGTCTTCCACAAGTTTTGCATCGATAGTTTTGTACTCCACTTTGTAAGCCATTTTTAATTACGTGGCTACTATTACAATCTGGACATAGTACACCAGTAGACATAGCTTTAATTTCTTGATAGTCTACTACATCTTTACCTTCTTCTTTCATCTCATCATAGAGATTATCGTAGAACTCGCGTGTTTCTTCTTTGGTAAGGCAGAATAATTCTGTTGGATTTTCTAAAAGGTTATTCATATATTAAAAAATTTTACAAATATAAAAATTTTTAATATAATAAAACTTGATTTTTAAGAACATAATAATTACGTTCTCTTTATTTTCTCACCCCTCTTCTATTCTACCCTCACATGTTCTTTATTATATATTCAGCTATTTGTACTGCATTTGTTGCTGCTCCTTTTCTCAGATTATCTGCTACTACCCATATATTTATAGCTTTATCATCGAAAAGATCTTTTCTTATTCTACCTACAAATACTTCATCTTTACCTTTGGCATAAATCGGCATTGGATATTCATACTCTTCAATTTTATCTAAAACTTTTACTCCTGGTGTATCATTTAAAATATCATAAACTTTTTTAATATCTATGTCTTTTTCAAAAACTGCATGTATAGCTTCGCTATGTCCACCTTCTACAGGTACTCTCACTGCTGTTGGCGATATGTGTATGCTATAATCATTAAAAATTTTATGCGTTTCATTTATAAGTTTCATTTCTTCAGTTGTGTATCTATTTTCTAAAAAATCGCCAGCATGTGGAAGGCAATTCTGCTCTATTGGATGTGGATAAAAACGATTTATTAATTCACCTTTTTTTTCTGATTCTAATTGCAAAATTCCTTTCATACCAGATCCTGTAACACTTTGATATGTAGCTACCACTATCTCTTTCAATTTATATTCCTTATGTAATCTAGACAATGCTAATACCATTTGAATAGTACTACAATTAGGATTAGCTATAATTTTTGTGTTTTTAGTTATTGTCTCTGAATTAATTTCTGGTACAACCAATGGTATATTTTTATACATTCTCCATTGTGAGCTATTATCTATAACGTATATACCTTTATCTGCTAATAATGGAGCATAAATTTCTGAAACTTTAGAACCTGCAGAAAAAATTGCAATATCTATATCTTTAGTTAATAAATCATCTGGAGTAATGCATTTATATTCTTTATTTTGATAAATAATAACTTTATCTTTTGAACGTTCTGACGCTACTGGATAGAATTCGGATATTTCTATTTGTTTTTCTTCTAATACTTTAATAATTTCTCTACCAACAAGTCCTGTGGCTCCTACTACTGCTAATTTCATTTTTTTTTACAAAAATAAATGAAATTATTTACATTTTTTTATTATAATAAAACTTTTCTTAAAATTTTTTTAATTTGTAGCAAAGTACTTTTACATATTTTTAACAAAAATACTTCATCAATTAA
This sequence comes from Bacteroidales bacterium, assembly GCA_018056215.1. Classification (GTDB taxonomy): domain Bacteria; phylum Bacteroidota; class Bacteroidia; order Bacteroidales; family DTU049; genus DTU049. The sequence continues at coordinate 6,721 of JAGPGB010000062.1, forward strand.
ATATTTATCAATATCCACCCATATATTTTCTGATAAACCATTCGAAAGATAATAATGCAATGATTATGATTAGGTAAACCCATGATTGTATCAAAGGAATAGTAGTTTTTTCTATTGTGTAATATGTTT
>JAGPGB010000063.1:0-3185 GCA_018056215.1 Bacteroidales bacterium
ACTATAGCATCAATATCAAATGGATTAATACAAAAACCACAATTATTTACTTCAATAATTTCTTTATAATGAAGCATATCAGATGCAATAATCGGTAAACCAGCAGCTAAATATTCAAATATTTTTGTATTTAATCCTATTAAATGATTAGGAACAGGATGTAATAAAAGTAATCCTATTTTTACTTTAGAAAGTAACTCTACCACATTATCGCGGCTAATAACGCCATGATAAATAACTTGCTGCCATTCTTTATGATTTTGCAAATCACTTTCTAAAGCTGGAGTAGAAAAATTGCCAGCTAAATGCAGCTTAATATTTGCTTTATAGGCTACCTGCATCATCTCATAAATCCCCCTGATCTCTGATATACTTCCAATGTATACCATAGCATTCTCTCTATCTTTCCATTGCACATTTATTTTTGCGAACTCATTTAACTTGGGATAATTTCTGATTTCTACAGTTTTATCATTAAATTGCTTCAATCTATTGGTAATCTCTGGAACTACAGTAATAATAGCAGTAAATTTTTTTGCATATTTATTTTCATATTTTTTAAAAGCATTAGAGATAATTTTAAGTATAAATTTATTAAGATAAGGTTTACTTAATAATTGTTTTGGTACATCCTCGTGAACATCATAGATGACTTTTTTATTTTTTTTCAAAAGTTTAAGTCCAATAGGTATAAGCTCTGGATCATGAAAATGATAGATATCTGCATCTAGCATTAATGCTTTTTTATAAACTCTTTTAGTAGTTAAAATCATACGTTCCCATCTAGAGCTAGGCTTTCCCACATCATATATATTTATTCCATCTACTACATCATCTCCACGACCATCAGCTACTACTAAAAAAATTTCATAAATATGTTGTAAACTTTTGCATTCTTTGTGAAATATTCTGATATCATCTCTTTGGTGTACACTTGTTAAATGACAAACTTTTTTCATATTTTACCTCTTTATTTATTGATTAATTCATTATAAATGTCAATAAATTTAATTTTATTCACATCTATAGTAGCTTTTTGCAAAAGTATATTTCTGTTTATTTGCCATGCGTTAATGTTATCAATTTTCAGTGCTTCATCCAGAAAATTAGTATTTAAATCATTGATTATCAAGCCATTAACTTTATTTTTTATCCATTCATGATAAGCTGGTAGATCAGATACCACTGGAATGCAACCAAAGCTCATAGCTTCTAACAAACTCGTAGGTGTACCATCAGATATTGGAATAGACACATAAAGTTTAGCTTTGCTATAATATTCATAATTCTTTTCTTTAGACAACCACCCTACAAATTTTACATTATTACCTAAAAGTCTATTCTCTACTATGTATTCTAACCTAGCTTTATCATCACCTTCACCAGCTATTATTAGCTGCCAATCTCTATCGGTGCTATTTTTTAAAAATCTCTCAAAAGCATATATTATCTCGTCAATTCTATAAATAGATTTAAGTAATCTATTAGAATAAATTATCTTTTCTTTTTCAGGTAATGAATCAGGTGGGTTTTGTATATTTGACAATATAACTTGTTTAACTGGAATATTTTTATTAGTGATTTTTTGTATTTCTTGTATTACATACTCAGCATCAGCAGTACAAATATTAGAATTATTAATCACATATTTTACCATTTTGCTATAAAAAAAACCTTTATGAGGCGTTAGTAGTACATCACTACCCCAAGCTGTAAGCACTATAGGTATTTTGCTTTTTTTAGCAGCCAATATAGTCATCAGTGCCGCTGTTGATACTTGATGTATATGTATTAGAGAATATTTATTTGTTTTTAATAATTTTTTTAGTTGAAAAAATGAAATCAAAAATTTAAAAGGTTCTTTAATAGAAAAATTAAATTTATACAAATTGGCATTTTTATATTCGAATTTATCATTAATGCTATCTGTAGCTATATCTATGTAGTCGAAATAAGAATTTATCAAATTATAAAAATTAAATAAATGTATAGAATTAGAACTAACAATAAGAAGTTTTTTCATAGTATCATTTTTCTATTTTATTTTTAAAAAATGAGGGTTCATAAAGGAATAAAAATGTTATCATATAAGTAAAAAATATTACACCAGACTGACGTTGCAAAAAAGACTCCCACATACCAAAATATAAAAAACATATCATTACATATAAAAGTAAATATTTTTTTTGTTTAAAGGCTTTAACTATGTAAACACAAATGATAGCTAAATAAGCAATGATACCGATTACTCCCATCTCTAATGCTATTCGTAAATATTGATTATGTGAATCTAATAAAGGATTAATAAGTGAGGTGAGCCCGTATTGGTTATACACATCTTTATAAACATCGCCAGCACTACCTACTCCATAACCCATTGGATTTTCTTTAATTTTTTGCCAACTTAATGTCCATAAAATTAATCTTTTTTCATTAGCCTTTTTAATATATTTTTCTGAGTTTATATATTCTCGTGGATTATTTAGGAAAGTCACAGTATTATTATAAGTTTCACTAAAATTGATTGCTCTGAAATGTCCAAATTTTATTACCCCAAAACTAATCACAATCAATAAAATGACAATTGTTGAAGCTACAAACGGTTTTAACTTTTTATATAAAAAATAAATAATTATCGCTAAAATCGAAAAAAACAAAAACAAATTAGCAGATAATGATGACAGTAATAATATACTAACAATAGAAATAACTGAAAATAATATTAAAAACCATTTAGGTAAATTGATAAATTTTTTATATTCCCAATAAAATGTAATGATTAAGCAAATAATAATATAGAAACTCAAATAAGATGGATGTATGTGTTGAGAAAATCTAGAAGTGAAAAAAGCTGGCATAATGTGAATCTCATTATACAGAATGACAGATTCTACTAAACCAATTATACTCCTGATAATCACTAATAACATAAATGAAAATATCCAAAATGGTAATGATATAGGCTTTTTTGATTTAAATAAAAACAAAATACCAAAAACTAAGAAAGATAATTTTTTTTCTAATTCAAAAAGTCCATCTTTAGTATCAGAGGCTTTTAAAAAAAATAATACGTATAAAACAAAAAATAAAACCCACGATATATTGATATTCCAATGAAAAACTAAATCCTTTTTAATAATTCCATAAATACAAAGTATCACAAAACCTACTACTCCATATGCAGC
>JAGPGB010000063.1:3285-6796 GCA_018056215.1 Bacteroidales bacterium
TAATTTATGATACTGAAATGCTAGTAATCTACGTTTGGCTAATATACAAATATAAAAAATGCCCACAATGGATAATAGATGCATTTCATAACCAATCGATAGATTTATATCTACTCTGCTACCCAGATATAGAGTGGAACTATGATCCATTAAGAGAAAACCCAGATGATCGTATGGAGCTTTTTAATATTTATGAAAATGAATTAATAAAAGCTAAAAAAAATTACTTCATTGTTACTCAACAATTAGAACAGAGATTCGCAAATGTATTGAATTATCTTAAAAATAATTATCCATATATCTTTTAAATTTTACATTTTTTATTTATATTTTTGTAAAAAATTTTCAAATAAATTAGATGCGTTCGTACGATAATAGAAAATTATTTTTTGTTTATATTTTTATACTTGCATTTATAGCATTAGGAGTGAGGATGTTTTATATCCAAATAATTGATCCTACTTATAAAACATTAGCAGAAAAAAACACTCTCAGATATGTATATGAATATCCACAGAGAGGCACCATCTATGATGCTAATGGTAAAATATTAGCTGGTTGGAGGCCTATATATAATTTAGCAATTATCCCTTATGAATTAGAACCTTTTGACACCAATTATATTGCTCAATTATTAGCTACAGATACAAAATTATTAAAAACTAAAATAGAAAAAAACAAAAAAATGGGGGGATATCAGCCAATAATAATTTATGAAGATATACCAGATGCAGCGGTTAGTTATTTTTTTGAACATGAGAGTGAGTTTAAAGGTATAATCGTAGAAAAAAGATTCATGCGTAATTACCCATTAAAAACAGGTGCTCATTTTTTAGGATATATTTCAGAGGCTAATCCTAAAAAAATTGAAGAAGATTCATATTATCAAATGGGTGATTATGTAGGAGTTACTGGATTAGAAGAATTTTATGAAAAGGAATTAAGAGGTCACAAAGGTGTAAAAGTATATGTAGCAGATGTACATAATAGAATAGTGGATAGCTACAAAAATGGACAATTAGATTCTACTATGATTAATGGGAAAGATTTATATACAAGTATTGATGCTGATTTACAACAATATGGTGAAGAACTAATGCAAAATAAACGTGGTGCTATCGTAGCAATAAATCCTCAAACTGGAGAAATTTTAGCCCTCATTTCTGCTCCTAGTTATGATCCTAATTTATTGACAGGTAGAGAAAGGAATAAAAATTATATAATGCTAAGCAATGACAATAAAAATCATACTTTATACAATAGAGCTACTATGACAAGGTATCCACCTGGCAGTACATTCAAGATTGTAAACGGTTTAGCTGCATTGCAAGAGAATTTTATCGATGAAAAAACATCTTTTGGCTGTTATGGAGGTTATCGCATAGGTTCACACACTATAGGCTGCCATGGGCATCCCTCTCCAGTAAATATAATTAGTGGTATTCAATATTCTTGTAATACTTTTTTTTGTCAAGTATTTAAAGTTTTTGTAGATAATAAATATTTTGGAAAATCTAGTATAGGATATGAAAGATGGCGATATTATGTGAATTCACTTGGATTTGGCGTTTCACTGGGAGTTGATTTACCAAATGAATATAGTGGATTCGTACCTACTTCTGAATATTATAATAGATTAAAAGGAACTAGAAACTGGAAAGCTGACGGCATAGTTTCTGTGGCTATAGGGCAAGGAGAGATTGGAGCAACTCCTTTACAATTAGCTAATTTAGCTGCAATCATTGCTAATAAAGGATGGTATATTCCTCCACATATAGTGCGTGCTATAGGACATCCTGACAGTTTAAATGCTAGATATAAGAATAAAATTATAGTTCCTATTAATGAGAAATATTTTAATTTCATTGTAGAAGGTATGGAAAAAGCAGTTACTAGTGGTACTGCAAGAATAGCACAATTACCAGAAATTCGTGTAGCTGCTAAAACTGGCACTGCTCAAGATCCACCGAGAAAAAGTCATAGCGTTTTTATAGCCTTTGGTCCCGTAGATAATCCTAAAATAGCAATAGCTGTTTTAGTAGAAAATGCAGGATGGGGAGCCTCATATGGAGGACCTATTGCTAGCTTAATGATGGAAAAATACTTGACCGATACTATTAAACGCACAGATCTAGAAAACAGAATGAAAGCAGCTGATTTTTTAATTAAATAATTGTAAAAAAATATTAAAATGAAAATTAGATAAGAAACTATTAATAAACAAAAATGCTTAAAATGATCCCTAAATATGCAGCAAAATAAAAATAGAAAATTCCCGCCGGATATAATTATTATCTCAATATATATAATTCTTTCCATTATAGGATTGATAAGTATTTATTCTGCATCATATCAAGAAGGTGTAAATTTTTTCAGTTTATCTTTTAAATATTTGCATGTAAAGCAATTTATTTGGATAATTACAGGAATATTATTGTTTGTATTAATTATCTATACAAGTCCACATTTATTTTCTAATGCAGCGGAGATTTTTTATGGTGTAATATTAGTTTTATTATTTTTAGTTTTAGTGATAGGAGCCATAGTAGGAGGCAATAGAGCCTGGTTAGACATAAGTAACGGCATAAGGCTACAACCATCAGAATTTGCTAAATATACTACTGCCCTATTAATCTCAAAGATATGGAGTGATCCTGATGCTAAGACGAATATCAATAAAACTATGAGAAATGTTTTAATAGTAATAGCTATTCCCATGCTTTTGATATTTTTACAAAAAGATATAGGCACAATGCTTATATTTTTTGCATTTATTTTAGCATTATATCGTGAGGGATTGCCTTCATATATCATTTTTATTGGTTTTTGGTTTATAATAGTATTTATTTTATCTTTTTTAATAAAACAATTTATTTTATTACTTATACTAACAGCTATCACATTAATATTGATATTTATTTACAGAAAAAAACGAAAATTAATTATTAGGTTTGTAGAGATTTACGTAATTAGTATAATATTGATAATAGGGGTTAATTATTTTTACAATATGCTTATGCCCCATCATCAAGAGAGAATAGAAGTAATGCTAGGGCTAAAAGACGATCCTAAAGGAGCCTCATGGAATTTACGACAATCTATGATAGCTATAGGCTCTGGTGGATTAACTGGTAAAGGATTTTTGCAAGGTAGTCAAACACAAATGAAATTTGTTCCGGAACAAACAACAGATTTTATTTTCTGCGCAATTGGAGAAGAATGGGGATTTATAGGGGTTTTAGTAGTTTTATCATTATATTTATTATTATTATTACGCATTATAAAATTAGCAGAACGGCAAAGATCCATTTTTTCAAGAGTTTATGGATATTCGGTTGCCTCACTTTTATTTTTCCATATATTTATAAATATTGGGATGACAGTAGGATTAATGCCAGTCATAGGAATACCATTACCATTTATTAGCTATGGAGGATCCTCTTACTGGGCATTTACTCTATTACTAGCCACTTTTGTAAACTTAGATATGTATCATAATGACGTAATATAG
>JAGPGB010000064.1:0-1677 GCA_018056215.1 Bacteroidales bacterium
CAAATATACATAATAATTTTAATATGATATTAATATCATTAATTATTTTAAACATAAATGTGGGTTATTAAAAACCCTTTAAGGTCATCAAATAATTTGTTAAAACAAATTGTTTGATGACCTTCGTATATAACCTTTTTATTTCTTTATTACATATGTATTGCTTCATTATGGCTGCTTGCTGCCGCTTCCATAATGCTTTCAGAAAGTGTCGGGTGAGGATGTATTGATTCGATAATATCTGCAGCTGTGGCTCCTAAATTATAGCTAACTACTAGTCCAGAAAGCATTTCTGTCACATTTTCTCCTATTAAATGTGCTCCTATTAATTTGTCATTATCTTGTTCGAATATTAATTTCACTAATCCATCTGTTTGTCCATTAGCTTTTGCTTTGCCATTTGCGGTAAATGGGAATTTACCAATTTTTATTTTATAACCATTGTTAATAGCTTCTTGTTCTTTTAGTCCAAAACTAGCTACTTCAGGATTTGTATATATGCAAGATGGGAAATATTGATAATTTATAGTTTTAGGTGAGAGTCCTGCGATTTTTTCTACACATATTATACCTTCTTTTGAAGCTATATGTGCTAATGCTGGTGTATTGATTACATCGCCTATAGCATAATATCCTTCTATATTTGTTTGGTAGTTTTCATTAATTTCTATTTTCCCTTTATTAGTTTTTATTCCTATTTCTTCTAATCCTATATTTTCGATATTAGCTTGTATACCTATAGCACTTAGTACAATTTCTGTCTCTATGTTTTGAGTTCCTTTCGCTGATTGTATAGTTAGATTTACGAGGTTATTATTTATTTCGCTTTTAATAACTTCAGAAGATGTCAAAACATTGATTTTTTTCTTTCTAAAAATTCTTTCCATAGTTTTGCTTACCTCTTCATCCTCTAAAGGTAAGATTCTATTTAGATATTCTACAATAGTTACATTTACGCCTAGTGATGAGTAGAAGTCTGCAAATTCCATTCCTATAGCACCGCTACCAACTATTACCATGTTTTTAGGTAATTTATTTAATATTAATGCCTCTTTATAGGTAATAATGTATTTTCCATCTATTGGTAAAGATGGTATTTGCCTAGCTCTGCTGCCAGTAGCTATAATAATATTTTTGCCTTCATATATTGAGGTATTACCTTCCAAATCTTTTACTTCTACTTTGTGGTTAGGTAATAATTTTGCAGTGCCACGAACAAGAGAAACTTTATTTTTATTGAAAAGGAACTCTATAGATTTATTCATCATAGTAGCTACGTCTCTGCTTCTTTGTATTATTGATGGCATGTCTATTTGTGGAGGTTCTTTTAGAATTATTCCATAATTATTTGCAGATAATATTTCTTGATAAAGATGAGCTGATTTAAGTAATGCTTTTGTAGGAATACAACCCCAATTTAGGCATGTACCACCTAAATTTTCTTTTTCTATTACTAATGTTTGCATACCTAACTGCGAAGCTCTGATAGCTGAGACATAGCCACCAGGACCACTTCCTATTATTATTAAATCGTACATATTTTTTTAGCAAAAATAAGATTAAATTTTATAATAGGATAAAGAATACATTTATAAGTTTTGCAATAGTTGTTTAGATAATAAATTTTTATAATAATTTTTGTAATAGTAGAATTAAATAATAATTCCTAGCTCTAAA
>JAGPGB010000064.1:1777-6766 GCA_018056215.1 Bacteroidales bacterium
TTAATTATTAATTAAATGTCTAATCTGATATAAATTTTATTTTCTATTGAAGTCTGCTGGTATCTCTCCCCATTCTTTTGTATTCCATTTTATCACTTCTGCATGTTTGGGGTGATCTTGTAGCCATTTTAATGCTGTTTCTATTCTTTCTTTTATTTGAGGAACGGGATTGTTCTCCAGTACTTTTGAATTTATCTTTTTGTTTTTAACCCATGTGATGGCTGTGTATGAATCAGAATATACGGGTGCATTAATATCATATTGCCATAACCATTGCAATCCATGAACTATTGCGAGGAATTCAGCTATATTATTACTCTTTAATCCATAATCCAATGGTCCTACATGAAATATTATTTGCATTGAGGATAAATGTATCCCTCTATACTCCATTATGCCATTTTTCATATTTACGGCTGCATCTACTGCTATGCTATTAGGTGGAAAATTATTTTGTATTTTTTCGATAATTGGATTTACGACATTTGTATTAGATGGAGGAGATTGAAATGCTAGTAATGCCTGCTCGTATGTAGTGAAACCTTTATATTTAGCTCCGGCAAATCCATCTATTTGTTTTTTACACTCTTCCCAGTTATCAAATATTCCTTGTTTTCTACCTATCCATACTACATAAAATTTATTTTTTGACATTATACTATTGATATTTCTTATACTATATTAAATATTTTCAATTTTTATTGTAATTTTGCAAAATTAATTATATTTTATGAAAAAATATAGAGAGTATAAGAGACTAGACCTACCTACGATAGCTAAAGAAGAATTAATTTTTTGGCAAGAAAATGATTTGTTTAATAGAAGTATAGAAAATAGAAATGGGCATCCACGTTTTATCTTTTATGAAGGTCCTCCTAGTGCTAATGGTTTACCAGGTATTCATCATGTAATGTCTAGAACTATAAAAGATCTGTTTTGTCGTTATAAAACATTAAAAGGCTATCAAGTGCATAGAAAAGCTGGCTGGGATACTCATGGCTTACCAGTAGAGCTAGCTGTAGAATCTAAACTTGGGATAAATAAAGAAGATATTGGTAAAAAAATTAGTATTGCCGATTTTAATAATCAGTGTAGAACTGAAGTGATGAAATATAAAGATAAATGGGAAGAACTCACTCAAATAATGGGCTATTGGGTAGATTTAGATCATCCCTACATCACTTTTGATAATAAATACATTGAAACACTTTGGTATCTTTTAAAGCAACTTTATCAAAAAGGTTTATTGTATAAAGGTTTTACTATTCAACCATATTCTCCAGCTGCTGGTACAGGGTTGAGCTCTCATGAACTTAATCAGCCTGGTTGTTATTGCTTAGTTAAAGATAATAGTGTAGTTGCTCAATTTAAAGTTATAAAAAACAAAACTTCAGAATTCCTCTTTGATGGTGCTGTAGGTGATGTTTACCTACTAGCTTGGACTACTACTCCGTGGACTCTGCCTTCTAATACTGCTTTAGCTGTAGGTGAAGATATAGATTATGTAGAGGTAGCTACAATTAATAAATATACGGGTATAAAAGAGACAGTCATTTTAGCTAAAAATGTACTCAATAGATGGTTTAATCCAGAACATGAAAATATACCTTTCGAGGCTTTTGATCAAGCTAAAAATATTATCCCTTATAAAGTGATCAGAACTATTAAAGGTGATAAGTTAGCTAATATTAGGTATGAACAGTTATTACCCTATGCTAAACCAGATAGAGGAGATCCTTTTAGAGTGATTATTGGTGATTTCGTATCTACTGATGAGGGTACAGGTATAGTGCATATAGCTCCTAGTTTTGGAGCTGATGATTTCAGAATGGATAAAATATATAATATTGGAGCTCTAACATTAGTAGATAAACAAGGGAAATTTACTGATGAAATGGGTGAATTTGCTGGTAAATTTGTTAAACCAGAATATTATCCAGAGTATTCACCAGAAAAAGAAAAAGAATTAAACGTAGACATAGAGATAATTACTAAACTAAAACGTGAAAATAAAGCTTTCGCAACAGAAAAATATGAACATAGTTATCCACATTGTTGGCGTACTGATAAACCAATTATTTATTATCCGTTAGATTCTTGGTTTATTAGGACTACTGCTTTCAAAGATAAAATGATAGAACTGAATAAAACTATTAATTGGAAACCAGAATTTACTGGTAGTGGTCGTTTTGGTAATTGGTTAGAAAATATGGTAGACTGGAATCTCAGTCGATCACGTTTCTGGGGAACCCCATTACCTATATGGAGAACTATTGATAAAACTGAAGAGATATGTATAGGATCTATTGAAGAATTAAAAAATGAGATAGATAAAAGTATAGCTAATGGATTTATGAAAGAAAATCCTTTTAAAGACTTTATAAATGGTGATAGCTCTGAGGTTAATTATAGTAAAATTGATTTGCATCGTCCTTATGTAGATGAAATAGTTTTAGTCTCACCATCTGGTAAACCCATGTATCGTGAACCTGATGTTATAGATGTTTGGTTCGATAGTGGCTCTATGCCATATGCTCAGTTGCATTATCCTTTTGAGAATAAGGATAATTTCAAAAATAATTTCCCTGCAGATTTTATAGCTGAGGGAGTAGATCAGACTCGTGGGTGGTTTTATACTCTACATGCTTTAGCTACTATGCTTTTTGATAGTGTGGCTTATAAAAATGTAATCGCTAATGGATTAGTCCTTGATAAAAATGGCTCTAAAATGTCTAAACGTCTTGGCAATGTAGTAGATCCTTTTGAGGTTATTAATAATTATGGAGCAGATGCTTTACGTTTTTATATCATTACCAATTCTCAACCTTGGGACAGTCTAAAGTTTGATATTGAAGGTGTTAATGAGGTTGTTAGAAGGTTTTTTGGTACATTATATAATACTTACTCATTTTTCGCTTTATATGCTAATATTGATGGATTTACTTATTCAGAACCCGAAATACCTATTAATGATAGATTAGAACTCGATAAATGGATATTATCTGAGCTTAATACTTTGATTAAAAATGTGGAAGATGCTTATGAAGATTATGAACCAACCAAAGCAGGTAGATTAATTGAGCAATTTACTGTTAATTACCTTAGTAATTGGTATGTACGTCTTTCGCGTCGTAGATTCTGGAAAGGTGAATATTCACAAGACAAAATTTCTGCTTATCAAACATTATATAATTGTTTAGAAACTATAGCTGCTTTGCTATCACCTATTGCACCTTTCTATGCTGATAGACTTTTTAAAGATTTAAATTCTGTTACTAATAAAAAATCTCAACAAAGTGTTCACCTATTAGATTTTCCTCATTATGATGAATCTCTCGTCGATAAACAATTAGAAGAGAGAATGGAATGGGCTCAGGATATTAGTTCTATGATATTATCTCTGAGAAAAAAAGCAAAAATTAGAGTTAGACAGCCATTATCTAAAGCTATCATTCCTGCAGACAGCTATACTATCAAGCAATTAGAATTAGTGAAATCTCTCATTTTACATGAAACTAATGTTAAAGAGTTAGAATTTATAAGTTTACAAAATGATTTTTTGGTGAAAAAGGCTAAACCTAATTTTAAATTATTAGGTCCTAAATATGGAAAAATGATGAAAGAAATTTCTAATATTATTCAAAATTGGGATAGTGCTATGATTAATGAAATAGAAAAAAATAAAAAAACTACTATAAATACTTCACAGGGCGATATAGAGATATCATTAGATGAGATAGAGATTATCACAGAGGATATCCCAGGATGGCTTGTTTCTCATGAAAATAATTTCACAGTTGCCTTAGATATTACTATTAATGATGAGCTGCGACAAGAAGGTATTGCTAGAGATTTTGTTAATAGAATTCAAAATTTAAGAAAAGAAAAAAATTTTGATGTAACTGATAAAATCAAAGTTATGTTCTATTCTGATGATGATTTTGTGAATAAAAGTATATTGGAAAATTATTCGTATGTTTGCAATGAAATTTTAGCTGAAGAGTTAAAAAATGTTCCATTAGATGGATTAGAAATAGATACTATAACAGTAGAAGATGATATTACTGTTTTAGTACATATAGAAAAATTTTAATAAAAATTATTGATTATGGCAGTAGATAATAAAGAAGAAAAAACACGTTATAGTGATGAAGAGCTAGAAGAGTTTAAGCAGATAATTCTAAAAAAATTAGATAAAGCTAAAACTGATCTCGAAATTTTGCGCGAAAGTATGCATAGCGACGGTGAAGTAGATACTAATCTGACTTATAGACTACAAGATGATGGTAAAGAAAATTTGATAAAAGAAGAAAACGCTAGATTAATTGCCAGATTAGAAAGATTTGTTCGTGATTTAGAGCTTGCTTTAGTAAGAATAGAAAATAAAACCTATGGTATTTGCCGTGTAACAGGTAAGCTCATAGAAAAAGATAGGCTCAGAGCAGTGCCACATGCTACTCTCAGCATCGAGGCTAAACTTAAAATGCAAAAAGGAGAAATACCAGTCATTGAAGAAGAAAATGCAAATGACGAAGATTTAGAAGAGTGATTCTTTTTTTAATGCTGTAAAAAAAATAAATTTTTGTTCTTAAACAAAATTTCATCTATGATTGATAATAAAAAATCTTTAAAGCTAAATGTAACTATTTTTATAATCATTCTATTACTAATCGATCAAATATTAAAAATTTATATAAAAACTAATTTTCTGTTAGGTGAAAAAGTTTGCTTAATTGGAAATTGGTTTTGTTTATATTTTGTAGAAAATGCCGGAATGGCATATGGGTTGCAATGGGGTGGAGTTATAGGCAAATATATTTTAACGATTTTTCGTATTGCTGCTGCAGCTGTAATTTTATGGTATCTCATAAAAAGTTTCAATAAAAGCCACCATAAATTGTTCTATTATTCTTTAGCATTTATTTTTGCTGGTGCTGTAGGTAATATTATTGATAGTATGTTCTATGGCTTGATATTTAGTGAAAGTGG
>JAGPGB010000065.1 GCA_018056215.1 Bacteroidales bacterium
CTGTTGTTATTTAATTTTAACAATTTAGAACAACTGAACTAAAATCTAAAAAATTTAATCTCTCTGATTTTCTTCAAATTTTTTAATAATTTTAGATACTAAAGGATGCCGCATCACATCATTTTCATTAAGAAAAATAAAATTGATATCATCAATATTTCTAAGCATTTGACATGTTTGTAATAATCCAGATGCCTGATGTGGTGGTAAATCTATTTGGGTTACATCACCAGTAATAATAAATTTAGAATTTTCTCCCATACGAGTAAGGAACATTTTCATTTGTCCTAAAGTAGCATTCTGAGCTTCATCTAAAATGACAAAAGCATTTTCTAAAGTTCTGCCACGCATGAAAGCAAGTGGTGCTATCTCTATTGTGCCATCTTCGAAATAGGAATTTAGCTTGGCTGCTGGCAGCATATCATTGAGTGCATCATATAGAGGTTGCATATAAGGGTCGAGTTTTTCTTTAAGATCTCCAGGTAAAAAACCTAAATTTTCCCCAGCTTCTACTGCAGGTCGTGTAAGAATAATTTTTTTAATTTTTTTATCTTTTAAAAACTTAACAGCTAGAGCTATAGCAGTGTATGTTTTGCCAGTGCCAGCCGGACCTATACAAAACATCATATCATATTTATATATGGCACTGTACATACGTTTCTGATTTGGAGTACGTGCTTTTATCGGGATACCATTGCGACCATATAAGATTAAATCACTATCACCATTTATATCATTAGAGCTCTGCTCATCTTGGTCATAAAGCATCAAATTCACAATTTCATTATTTTCTATCTTACCTTGTTTATCAAACAAATCTAACAATAATTGAAATCTTTGATAAAAAATTTCTATCTCCTCATCCTCGCCGATGACTTTAACCATATCTCCACGAACGATAATTTTTAATTTAGGAAATAATTTTCTTATCAATTCAATATTAGAATCTTTGATACCATAGAAGCCACTATGATCAATCAGATGCAAATCAAAAGTTTTTTCACTCATTCAAATAAAAATTTTTATTTTTACACATTAATAATGCAAAATTACAAATAAAATTATTTAATGACAATGCCGTATAATATAACTACAATCACTGATTGGGGAATTAATAACCAGTATCTTAGTATTTTTTATGGTGAGTTATTAAAAAATAATATAAATACTACAGTCATAGTAACCTCTAATGATATACATCCTAATGATTTTGCTACGGCACATTACTTATTTAGCTCTACTTGGCATCATTTCCCTGATAATACGATACATTTGATCTCTATTAATTCTAATATACCACCAGAAAATGGCTTCCTTTATATTCAAGGTTTTAATCATCATTTCATCTGTCCTAATAATGGTTCTCTTTACCCTTTTATTAATAATAATTTTTTAGATTTATCAATTTATAAAATCAAAAATGAAACAATCAGTTATAGTTCTTTTTATGAATTAGAATATTATATATTTGCTATTACTAATATATGTAACAGTATAGATATAAATAGCTGGACCACTCCGATAACTGATGAGAAATTAATAATACCATATTTTTTTCCTAAACCTCAATTTAATAATAATGTAGCAACTGGAGAAGTAATACACATAGATAATTTCGGAAATATTATCACAAATATAAATTTTGATTTTTTCAGTGTTAATCTAATGAATAATAGATGGCAAATATCTCTAAGGCACTATAAAATTTATAATCTGTATAATGGTTATATAGATGCAAATGATCAAAATATATTTGCTTTTTTTAATAGCCAAAAATTACTCGAGCTAGGTATAAAAGGATACAATGCTAGTGAGCTATTAGGAGTCAAAAAAGGAGATAAAATTTATATAACGATAATCAATTAGTTTTATTGATATTCTCTAATAATTCATTATAATATTTTTTGAGAAATCTTTTAGAAGGTAAATAGAAAGAAATCATATTATTTTTAAAATCTATTTTGGCATTAAATAAAGATAATAAATCTATGCCTAAGACTGCATCAAATGATTTAAAATTTTCTAATGAACTTTGATTTTTAATAAAAGAAAAATTTGTGGCTACTACCAAAATATTATTCAATAATTTATCACCAATCAAGAAATTTTTGATAGGGACAATAGCAACCTCATTAATAGTATCACTGAAAGTGATGATAGGATTTTCATTTAAGTTAATACATTGACTGAAACTTTCTAATTGTTTAGCTAATTCCATAGAGATGACAGTATTAGTAGCTCCAGTATCTATCAAAAAATCCACAGAGTGATCATCTATAGATAAATTTACAAAATAATGAGCTCCGCTCATATCATACGAATGTTTATAAATAGGAAGAGTAATCATAAAAATCTATTAAAAAGAATTAAAATCTCATACTAAAACTAATGCTAGGCATTATAGGTAATTGATAAACTGTTTCACCAGTTACTCTATCAATATAAAATATATTTTTTCTATTATATACATTAGTGATGCTCGCTACTGCATCTAAAGTTACAGTTTCTGAGATATTAAATTTGTGAGTATAGCTGAGGTCCAATCTATGATAAGTTGGCAATCTACCATTATTAATATCACCATATAAAATACCTAAAAAATCATTAGTACTTAAAATATCATTGCTTAGATTAGTAAAAGTAGCTTGAGGATAATAGCCAGCAGTTTGAGTAAAAGCAAATCCAGAGCCAAAGTTCCACCTTAGAGATACTTCATTATTATTTAAATTACCCCATTTATAAGTTGACAAGAAATTGAGATTATGACGTCTATCATAATGTGGAGGATAAACTGTATAACCATCATCTCTGTGTATAAAACCAAATGAGTAAGCTATCCAAATATAAATAGATTTTTTCTCATATTTCACAGACACATCTACACCCTCAGCATCACCAGACTCTATAATAAAATCTTTTTTTAGCTCGTCAGGTTTATCAGAATATTCTTCAGTATCATCATAGATTTTATTTCTATTAAGGTTTTGTAAAATAGAAAAGTTTTTAAAATATGGTTCTATATTAATAGCAAAATAATTATTCGGATTTATTTCGAAACCTAAAATAATATGTTGAGCTTTTTGTAGACGAGAATTTACTGGTTCATCTTTATAAGTATCTGGCAGATTATCACTACCTGATAAAAAACCATAAAATAAGTTCACCACATCTCTATCATCTGAAGCACTTATGAGATTTTGAGAATAAAGGCCAGCAGCAAATTTAATTCTAAATTTTTCTGATAAATTATATTTAATAGCTAACCTAGGCTCTGGTGAAACTTCTGATAAGCTACCATAATATTGAAAACGAAAACCAGGCTCTATAATAAATTTTTTAGTAAAAATTTTACCTTTAACAAATACACCTATTTCAGTAGTATTTTCTACCTGGCTAATCAAACGCAAGGCTTCTGTATAGTATTGAAAATCTGTTTTATAACCATATAACTCTATACCATAGTTGATTTGAGAATTTTTTTGAAAATAATTTGTTACATTGAGACCAAGATTAAATCCATTAATATCAGATTCTTTAGGTAAATTAGTAGGGTCTGTAAGAATAATACCATAGTCTGAGTAGGAAAATCTAAAATTCAGAAGTGAAAGATTACCTTCTGGGATAATAAAAAAACTAGAACCTATGCCATTAGATTTCCATTTAAAATCAGCTATGTTACTATATTTGACATGATCATTATAGTTAAATCCATTCACAAATAATTTTGAACCATTAGGCATAGAATAGGTTATTTTACCATAAAAATCTTGGTAGTCAAAAGGTAGACCATCCTCATCAATATATTTATAAAATACTTTAGAGGATTGTGGTAAATAAGAATTTTTAGCAGACAATACAAAGGTGAGAGTACCTTTATTAGGGTCATTATTTAGATTACGAATAATGGGACCTTCTAAAAGAACATTAGCACCAAAAGTAGATAAGCCAATCATGCCAGAAAACTTTTTAGCATTACCATCTCTAAGGTTGATATCCATAATAGATGAAATCCTATCACCATATTCAGCATTAAAGCCACCCGTGTATATATCAGCATTACGTATCAGCTCAGTCTCTATCACTGAGAATAAACCAATAGAGTGAAAAGGATTATAAATAGTGATGCCATCAAGTATCATTTTGTTTTGCACCGGACTACCACCACGAATATATAGCTGCCCACCTTGATCACCAGTAAAAATAACTCCTGGTAAAACTTGAATGTATTGAGCTATATCGGGCATACCAATAGACGGTATACTTGTAACTTGTTTAGCAGTTAATTTAATTACAGAAGTTTTAGTTTCTAAAGTATCTTCACTATGTGTAGCCGTTACTTCGACTTTTTGCAGATTTATTGATCGCTCATTTAAATAATATTTTCTTGTAATAATGTCTCCTGCTTTTAGATTAAACTCTTCTTGCAGCGTATCATAACCGATAGTTGTAATTTTCAAAGTATAAGTACCAGGTTTAATACCAGTAATAACAAAATATCCATTAATATCTGTGCTAGAACCATAGCTAGTTCCAGCTAAATAAACGTTAGTAAATAGTATTGGCTCACCAGTTGCTTTATCATAAACAAATCCTCTAACTGTAGCTGATTGACTATAAATATTTATAGATAAAAATACAAATGTCATCAAAATCAAACTTATTTTTCTCATAATATCTCAAAAAATTAGTAAATATTGCACAAAGATAAGAGTATTTTTAGAAATTTAAGAGAAAAAATTTTTTAATTTTAAACAACATTAAAATATTTCAACTAGTTTTCAAAAAATTGCTATTGCTGGTTTTATCTCAAAGTTCATTTATTATTCTATTTTGCTGGCTAATGGATTTCGTAAATTTTCATATTCATACAATTCTACTCTAACATTTCCCAATCGTATTTTGCATGTTACATAGATAGGGATCTGATTAAGGTCTGTAGTAAAATATGCTTTTATAGCATAAGGATTTTTGAATACGTTGCCTATTTGTACTTCTGGCATTACATAATAACAATCAAAAGTACCATTATCTATTTTTATTTTTTCTTTACCACCAAAAGCCACCCTAGATTTGTAAATTTCATCTTCGAAAACATATTTTACTTCAAAAATATTACCTGGTTTCATTTTAGAAAAATCCATATTCCTTCCCCAATAAATCGCTGAAATCATATCTTGCATATAAGGATCTACCTTAAAAACTGAATTTATATTTTTTATTTTATCAATAAATTGAGCTTGATTATTAGATTGATTTATGTTTATTTGTTGCTCTGCTCTATATTTACCTTCTTTTGCATTTCTCAAAAACATCCACGGCACTAGAGATAAAGTATCTATATAAGTATCAAATCTATCATCCACATATATTACCCAATCCCATTTTTTAAATGTTTTGCCACTAATAATAGCATGATAGCAAGGTCTATTATTTATATATTCTATATTAGGTGAAACCATCATGGTAGCATATGCAGCAAATATTTTCCCTGTAATAAATGAATCAAAATAAACCACATATGTTAATTTCTCTCCTTGTTTGAAAGCTTTATTATTTAATTGCTTCAATTCTTGTGAATGAATATTTAAAACAAATATTATCAATGATATAAATAAAATCACTTTTTTCATAATTCTTATTTGTGAAATTTTAAAACAAACTTTATGCCAGTAAAAGATATTTATGATTTTTTTTGTATTTTTGTAATAATAAAACTACAATCTTATGAAAGAAGAAATAACTCATGAAGGGGTTATAACGCAAATAAAAAATGATACTATAGAGGTAACAGTGAGGGCTACAGGCGCTTGTGGTTCTTGTGATTTAAAAAATACTTGCATTTCTACCGAGAGTGCCGAAAAAAAGATAATTATTCCTCGTGAAGGTTATGAAGATTATAAAATTGGCGATAATGTAATTATTAGCTCTACCACTAATCAAGGCTATTTGGCTGTTATTTTAGTTTATGTTTTACCAGTAATATTAATGGTGGCATTGTATTTCATTAGTTTCTCACATTTCAAAAATGAATTAATATCTGCTAGTATTTCTGTGGGTTCTATTGTTATTTACTTTGTTTTAGTTCATTTTATAAATCCATGGCTAAAAAATAAGATATCTTTTAAGCTAAAGCATAATGATGTTTAATAAGCTTCTGAGAAGATAGTATTGCATTTTAAATTTATAAGAAGTTTATAAGGAGAAGCGGAGATTGAGTGACGGTAAGACTGGGTGATGGGGAAAAGAAGGTGATTAGTTGAGAAATTTAGTTGTTTAAAAGGTATAAAATTCTAATTAAACTATTTTAAACTATTATTTTTCTCTTTGTTTAATTGTAAATTAATCACTAAACTTGTTTTATGTTGTAGAGTGATTACTCAAAAATAGCTCTAAATCTGAATGCACTGGAAGTGAAAATCATGCAGGATTTATATCTAAAAATTATTCAAATTCACTGTAATATAGTCCTTTTAAATTTTTAGTTTCGAATAAATTATAACTACCTATATCAATGTATGGGACCCAAATATCATAAAT
>JAGPGB010000066.1 GCA_018056215.1 Bacteroidales bacterium
ACTCCTATCTCATATTCCCCTTTTTCTTTAAACTTTACATTATTATATATTTCTTTCTCTATTATCATAACTCCTTCTTCTTTGTCTATAAATTTTTGCTTATAGTCTTCATCTATTTGTGTTTCAAATCCTGACTGCCTATAAGAACCATCAGGTGTTTTTAATGTTGTAGAAAAGATAAATTTATTATAAGTATAATTTGTATCAATTTTTATTTTTATTAAGAAAGAATAAATTTTTGATGTATCATTGATATTGAAATTAAATTTTATAATTTCATTTTTAGCCCACAAATTTTTATTAAGTAATATCTCTTTTTCGTAAATTATTGTTTCTTTATCTTTACATGATTGAGTGTTTAAAGCTATGATGACAATGATTATTATTAAATAAAATTTTTTCATATTTTTTTAAAAATTTAATTTATTAGTTAAGTATGCATATGCAATTGATGACATAGTGTATATTCCATATTTAAGGGCATTATCATTAAATGTAAATATTTCGGAATGTAATGAATTTGCTGTGTTTGTATCTTCTGCTATGCCTAGTCTAAAATAGAAACTTGGACGTACTTGTGAAAAATATGCAAAGTCGTCTGAGGTCATTCTGATAGGAATTGATTCGGTTTTAATTTCTTTTAGATTATCATTTATAAATTTAATAATTTCTTTCGTTAATTTCTCATCATTGTATAATGTAGGATAACCTGGTATTATATTTATTTCAGCCGTTGTTTGATATGCTTTTGCTGTATTATTTGCAATTTCGCTTATTAATATTTTTGCTTCATTTCGCCATTTCTCATCAAAAGTTCTAAAAGTTCCCTCCAAATGCACTTCTGAAGGTATAACATTAGTTCTGCCATTGGCTATTACTTTGCCAATAGATAGTACTGTAGGTATAGATGGATCATTGCATCTGCTTATGATTTGTTGCAAATTGAGGATAAGAGCGGCAGATGATATTACGGGATCTACAAAATCTTTTACAATAGCAGCGTGGCCACTTTTACCTTTTACATTTATATAAATTTCGTCGCTTGAGGCCATAAATGTCCCTATTTTGTAACCAATTGTTCCTATTGGTAGTTCTGGGGAGACATGCATACCTATTATTATATCTACATGTTGATTTTCTAATATTTTTTCTTCTATTATTTTTTTTGCGCCTCCAGGTAGAGTTTCTTCAGAAGGTTCAAAGATTAGTACTACTTTACCAGCCCATTCATTTCGTAATTCATTTAGAATATATGCAGTAGCTAATAAATTAGCCATATGAGCGTCGTGTCCACATGCATGCATGATGCCAGTATTTTTACTTTTAAATTCTAAATTTGTTTTTTCTTCTATAGGTAATGCGTCCATATCAGCTCTGAGGGCTATTACTTTACCATTAGGATTCTTCCCTTCTATTATACCGACAACGCCATTACCTGCTACTTTAGTTTTTGTATAAATATTCCAACTTTTTAATAATGTAGTAATATATTTAGCAGTATTTATTTCATTATTGCTTAGTTCAGGGTTAGCATGTAAATAATGTCTCCATTCTATTGCCTGTTTTTCAATATTATTTATTAGATTCCAAAACATCATAGATTTATTTATAATGCAAATATATGAAAATTTGTATATTTTTATTAATTCTAATTTTTCAATTTTCTTCAATATTTTTTTTTAACTTTGAAAAAATATATTCAAAAATGAATGGATTAAATGGTAATAATCTACCTAATAATCATAATGCTTTTGTGATTGTAGATGCTATGGCTATGGCCTTCAGGTATTATTATGCTCTCATCAGGAGACCTATGCGTACGAGCTATGGACTAAATACAAGTGCTGTGTATGGATTTACTAATATGCTACTTGATATTTTGTCTAAATATAAACCTCGATATATAGCTATAGCTTTTGACTCTGAAGAGGAGACATTGAGAAAAAAAGAATTTGATTATTACAAAGCTCAGAGACCACCTATGCCAGAGGAATTAGCTAAAAACCTCCCATATATTAAAAACATGATTAGTGCTTTAGGTATCAAATGTATAGAAATGCCAGGTTATGAAGCTGATGATATTATTGGTTTTATCTCTCAGAAAGCTGCTGAACACAATATTTATTCATATATCGTCACTAGTGACAAAGATATGGGGCAATTAGTGAATGATAAAATTTTCATTTTAAAACCAGGGAAAAATAATGAACCTGATGAAATATTAGGTGTTAAAGAAATTTGTGAAAAATGGAATATTTCTCAACCCCAGCAGTTAATAGATATCTTAGCTATCATGGGTGACGCTTCAGACAATATTCCTGGTGTTCCTGGCATTGGCGAAAAAGGTGCTATTAAATTAATATCCCAATTTCATTCTGTAGAAAATTTATTAGAACATTTAGATGAAGTACCCGAAAAATATAAAGATTTGATTTCTAACAATATAGATCTTTTAAAAGATAGTAAAAGATTAGCTAGTATAAATCCACATATCGATATAGACTTTAATCCTAAAGATTTTGAATGGAAAATTCCTCCTAAAGAACCCATTTTTGCTCTATGTGACGAATTGGAATTCCGTAGTATTAAATCTAGAATTCCAGAAATTTTTAAACAATTATCTTCTATTTATCCTACTATATCATCGGGACAATTATCTATTTTTGATACTTATACTGATACTCCGTTATATCAAAATGATAATAGATTAACTAAATACAATCCCCAAGAGCAAAACTACAAATTACTTATTAATGAAGCAGAAATAAAAGAATTCATTGATGAACTCAGTAAAGTGGATTTTTTTGTATTCGATATAGAAACTACTAGTCTAGATCCATTAGTAGCTGATTTAGTAGGCATTAGCTTTGCTTTATCTCCGTACAATGCTGTATTTATTTATTGTAAACAGCAAAATATTTGTCGTCTGACCTTAGATTTATTAAAACCAATTTTTGAAAATGAAAAAATAGCTAAAGGTGGTTTTAATCTAAAATTTGATATAAGTATATTAAAACATTACAATATTAATGTGAGTGGTGAAATACGTGATGCTATGGTAGCTCATTATATACTAAATCCTGAAGGAAAGCACAATATGGATTATTTAGCAGATATTTATTTAGAATATAAAACTATTACTTTCAGTGAATTAGTAAATGATAAAAAGGATTTCAATCTATGGAATATAGATACTAAGCAACTATCTGTATATGCTTGCGAAGATTCTGATATTACCCTGCAGCTGTGGAATATTTTTGAGCAAGAGCTGAAAGAAAAAAAACAATATGAACTTTATATAAATATAGAATCTAAACTTATACCAGTATTATCGACTATGGAGCTAAATGGAGTAAAAATTGACTTAGATTTTCTTAAAAAATTTGAATTAGAATTGCAAAATCAAATAGATAAATTAGCTAATGAAATTTATGAAATATCTGGTGAAGTTTTTAATATAGCTAGTCCACAGCAATTAGGTAAAATTTTATTTGAGAAATTAAACATATCTGATAAACCTAAATTAACAAAGACTAAGCAATATAGTACGTCAGAAGATGAATTGCTAAAATATCAAAATCAGCATCCTATAATTAATAAAATTTTAGACTATCGTGAATTAACAAAATTATTAAATACTTACGTAAGTGCTTTTCCTAAATTAGTACATCCTATAACTGGCAAGGTACATACTAATTTCAATCAAACTATTACATCTACAGGTAGATTGAGTTCGTCTAATCCTAATTTACAAAATATTCCGGTGCGTACTGATCTTGGTAAAGAAATGAGAAAAGCGTTTATTCCCTCAAATATAGAAGGTTTCATAGTATCTGCAGATTACAATCAGATAGAGCTGCGATTAATGGCAGCACTTAGCGAAGATGAGAATATGATTAATGATTTTATCAAGGGAATGGACATTCATGCAGCTACAGCTATGCGTATTTTTAATTTAACTGAGGACACATTAACACCAGAATTTCGTAGAAAAGCTAAAGCTATAAACTTTGGGATAATATATGGTATATCTGCCTTTGGACTTTCCGAGCAATTAGGTATATCTAGAACAGAAGCCAAACAAATAATAGAAGACTATTTCACTAAATATCCAGGAATTAAAAAATATATGGATGAATCTATCAATTTTGCTAAAGAACATGGCTATGTAGAAACGTTATTCCATCGTAGAAGGTATCTGCCAGACATTAAAGCAGCTAATGCTGTTGTTCGCGGCTATGCAGAGAGGAATGCTATTAATATGCCTATACAAGGTACAGCTGCTGATATTATCAAAATCGCAATGATAAAAGTGCAAGAGCTAATAGATAAAAATCATTTTTCTTCAAAATTAATAATTCAAGTGCATGATGAGCTAGTGCTAGATGTAGTAAAAGAAGAGTTAGATATCATTGAAAATGAGGTTAAAAAGATTATGGAAAATGTAATTCACTTGAATGTACCCCTAAAAGTAGATATAGGTCATGGAAAAAATTGGTTAGAAGCTCATTAAGTTTTGGTATCTTTTAGTAATTTTGCGTTTATAAAATACATTTATTTTTTTTAATGAAAAAATTTTTTAAGGTCAAACAATTAGATTTATATTTAATAAAATCATTCATTGGTCCCTTACTGGTTACATTTTTCATTGCCATTTTTGTTTTATTAATGCAATTTTTATGGACATATATAGATGAATTAGCAGGTAAAGGATTATCCACTGGAGTCATTTTGCAGTTAATGTATTATGCATCAGCTACTTTTGTACCTATGGCTTTACCATTAGCCATCTTACTTTCATCTCTGATGACATATGGTAATTTGGGTGAAAATTATGAGATAATAGCAGCCAAAGCATCAGGTATATCACTATGGCAACTGATGAAGCCATTAGTCATAATAGCTATTATTTTGACAGGAGTTACATTTTATTTTTCTAACAATATTTTACCTAAAGCTAATCTAAAGATGATGTCTCTATTACGAGATGTTAGACAGCAGAAACCTACTTTAAACATTAGAGAAGGTATATTTAATAAAGATCTTGATAATTATGTTATCAAGGTTGGTAAAAAAGATAAAGATGGCAAACACATTGAAAATATTATAATTTATGATCATTCTAATTATGGTCCTGCATTACGCATTACTACTGCTAAAAATGGCATTATGGAGACTACACCAGATCAGCGTTATCTGGTATTTACACTATATGATGGTATGAGCTATATGGAAATAAGAGAAAAAAGAAATGATTACTATACTATACCTTTGCAACGTATATATTTTGATAAGCAAATATTACATATTAATATTTCTAATTTTGCTTTTCAACGTTCAGACCCTGGACTTTTAAAAGAACATTATAAAATGCTTAATATTTCCCAATTACAATATTTTATAGATTCACTAGAAACTGATTATAAAAATATACAAGAACAACAATCTAATTTGCTATCAATGACTTTTAACAATTGGTGGATTTACATTGCTAATGATAGCACTTTTAAACCTAATTCTAATGTTACTAAAAATACTTTTGATAGTTTAATAAATTTATTAGATGATATTCATCGTAGAGAAATGTATAAAATGGCTGCAGAGCAAGTACTTAATAATGCTAATATGCTAGACAATCAAACTGATCTCAGTAAATCATTGAAAAAATCAAAAGCATATTATGAGATAGAGTGGCATAGGAAATTTACACTTTCTATAGCTTGTTTGCTATTATTTTTTATAGGTGCACCTCTAGGAGCTATTATTCGCAAAGGTGGGCTTGGCTTCCCATTAGTAATATCGGTACTTGTATTTGTTTTATATTATATAATTACAATAATTTTTGAAAAAACAGCCAAAGATTTGATAATTTCACCTTTTATAGGAATGTGGTTGCCAGCTTTCATATTATTGCTCTTCGGCTTATGGTTAACTATTAAAACTATTAAAGATAGCCCATTAATGGAGGCCGATGCTTGGCTAAAAAGAATTAATACTATTAATAATTTCTTTAAAAAAATATTTAAAATCAAAAATAATAATCACAATGGCAATAATATTCAATAATTTTAATAAAATTTCTTCTTTATTACCTGAGAATTTTTATAATAATATCAAAAATATTATCTCAAAAATATTAAGTGATTATAGATTTAAAGAAGGGAAAATCGCTATTAACTGGCTAAATGATAATGAATTATTAGAAATAAATAAAAATTTTCTCACTCATGACTATTACACAGATGTGATTTGTTTTAGTGAGATAAAAGATGATTATTTATTT
Organism: Bacteroidales bacterium; assembly: GCA_018056215.1. Classification (GTDB taxonomy): domain Bacteria; phylum Bacteroidota; class Bacteroidia; order Bacteroidales; family DTU049; genus DTU049. The sequence continues at coordinate 6,284 of JAGPGB010000066.1, forward strand.
GCAGAGCTATTTATAAGCTATGAAAGATTGATAGAGAATGCAGATATATTAAATCAACCAACTAATGAAGAGGCAATGAGATTAATAATCCATGGGATATTGCATAGCTGTGGCGAAAATGATAGTGATGATATTAGCAAAGAGG
>JAGPGB010000067.1 GCA_018056215.1 Bacteroidales bacterium
TATATAAAATAATTATATTTATAGTAATTACTTTTATTTATAGTAATTGCATTATGGGACAAAGTACTGGGATTAGTAATACTTTTTTTATTCCAGATTCTTCTTCTTTATTAGATATCAAATCAAATGATAAAGGATTACTTTTACCACGTATTACTACTAGCGAAAGGAATGCTATTGTTAATCCAGCTCAATCTCTATTGATATTTAATACTACTACGAGTTGTTTCGAGACATTCGTAAATGGTCAATGGAAATCCATTTGGTGTGATCCATGTCCTCTTTTTAATATTACTATTTCAACTAATGCAGATACAATATGTGAAGGAGATAGCGCAATATTATCTGCTAGTGGTGCCAATAGTTATTTATGGAGTAGTGGTGATACCAATAATTTTATTTTTGTTTCGCCAACAGCTAATAGTATTTATTATGTCACTGGTAGCAATAATGAGTGTATAGATGTGGATACTATACAAATTTATGTTAATACATTACCATCACAACCATCAAATATTAATGGACCCACGGTTTTATGTAATTCATACTCTATTATTACAACAGAAGAATTTAATTCTGACATACTTGTTCATGGTACGTCTGCACCTACTACCGTTTGGTTTGCACCAAATTATTATACACCAATAAGTTATAATTCTAGTAATGGGTGCCCTCCTGGAAGTATAGGTTATTCTGGTAGTTGGAATAACTATTGGGGTAATTTCGTTCGTCTTCCTGAAAGTAATTGTAATAGTTTGGACACTGTAAGTCTTTCTTTTGATGTTTCTCATTCTTATTTTGATACACATCCGAATGACTGGTGTAGATTCTATATATGGGCAGATAATGCTTACAAACATAATGTTATTTCTGTAAAAATTGATAATGTTGACCATACATATGATGCTGGAGTTAATGGCAAAGGGTTTAAATTTTCAGAAACACGCACATGTGCTCATGTAGAAGTTTTATTTGATATTTCAAGTATAATAAATAAATCAAATATATTATTTTACATTGAACCTTCTTGTGGATATCATGATTCCAAAACTTTTTATGTTTGGTTTGATAATATAAGCATTAGCTCATATACAGAAAATAATAATGCAGTATATAGTGTCACAGACGAAGGTTATATATATAATTGGTCTGTACCATCTGGTTGGGTAATTAATAGCGGACAAAATACAAATGTTATAAATGTAACAGCTAATAATAATAGCGGTTTCGTAACTGTAACTCCTTTTAATGATTGTGGCAATGGTCCATCATCAAATATTTTGGTTCAAATTTGTCCTTAAACTATTATTTCTTTAATATTATTTCACTATTTTTTATTTTCAGTTTATACTTGTAATTTTGTAAAAAATTACTTTTATGACTAAATTAAGTGTTAATATTAATAAAATAGCTACTATTCGTAATGCTCGTGGTGGTAATATACCTGACGTTACTCTAGCTGCTATCAATGTACAACGCTTCGGCGCTCACGGTGTAACTGTACATCCTAGACCAGATGAACGACACATCAAATATAGTGATGTATATTCTATCAAGCAAAATATTTCCATTGAGTTTAATATTGAGGGATATCCTAATGATAGATTTCTCAATTTAGTTAAAGAAGTGAAACCTACTCAAGTTACATTAGTGCCAGATCCTCCTGACGCCCTCACTAGTAATGCTGGATGGGATACATTTAAATATTTTGATTTCCTCTCACAAGTCATTTATGATTTGAAAAAATTAGGTATTAGAACTTCTATTTTTGTAGAAACTGATATTAATAATATTAAAAATGCTGCTAAGACAGGAACTGATAGAATAGAGCTTTATACTGAACCATATGCTAAGTATTATGATGTGAATAGAAATAATGCTATTAAGCCTTTCATTTATGCTGCTAATGCTGCGGCTGAGGTAGGTCTGGGAGTAAATGCTGGCCATGATTTAAATATGGAAAATCTTAAATTTTTTTCACAAAATATACCGAATTTACTTGAAGTTAGTATAGGACATGCTCTAATTAGTGATGCTCTATATTTCGGATTAGAAAATACAATTCAAATGTATTTAAATGAACTTGGTTATTGATTATCATTAATATCAATAGATTATTTAAATTAGAAAAATGCCAACTTTTTTCTCTATTATCAATAGTCCTTTGCTTAGTTATAAATATATAAAAGCAAAAAATAATAGTAATAAATATTTATTGATTCTACATGGATTATTAGGGTGTGCTGATAATTGGTTACCTCAAGGCAAAATTTTTTCAGAGTATTTTAATGTGTTAATACCAGATTTAAGGAATCATGGAAATTCTTTTCATAATGATTCCATGAGTTATGAAGATATGGCTAATGATATTCTACAGTTAAATAATTATTTACATCTCGGACAAATATCCATTATCGGTCATAGCATGGGAGGCAAATTAGCAATGCTAATTGCTCTAAATAATCCAGATATTATAGACAAGTTAATTGTAATTGATATTGCGCCAGATAAATACATTACTGATGCTAATTATAAATTATTAAATATTTTAGCATCTATTCCAATGAATGAATTTAAAAGTCGTGATGAAATCAGAAATTTCATTAAACATAAAGTACCAAATTTCAGAGAAGTAGATTTAGTAATGAAAAATATTAAATTAAATAATCAAAGAAAATATGAATGGAAAATCAATTTAGATGCTTTAATAAAAAACATAAATATATTAGCAGACTTTCCTACTTTACATAAAAAATTTATTAAACCAGTCCTTTTCTTACGTGGCGAAAAAAGTAATCATATTTTACCACAACATTATGATAAAATATATAATTATTTCCCAAATGCTTATATCCAAACTGTATCTAATGCAGGGCATTGGGTACAAGTAGATAATACTGATGAATTTATAAAATATTCATTAGAGTATTTGAAAGTATAGTTTTATAATTTAGGTCCGAAATTTACTAATCTACTAGTTTCACTATCAGCAGCAAATCTATGAAAATTGTCAATAAAAGATTGTGCTAACTTCTGAGCTTGATTATCATATGCAGATTTATCTTCCCAAGTATTTCGCGGATTCAAAATCTCATCATTAATACCCTCGAGATGTTTAGGTAATTTAAGATTAAAGAAAGGCATAGTTTGATATTGTGTTTTCAATATAGAACCATCTAAAATAGCATGAATAATTTTTCTAGAAACATCAATGTCTATGCGTTTACCCACACCATAAGGTCCGCCAATCCATCCAGTATTCACTAAATAAGCATGTGCATTATGTTTTTGCATTTTCTCTGCTAATAATCTAGCATAAACAATAGGTGGCAAAGTAAGAAAAGCAGCACCAAAGGCAGCAGAGAAAGTAGGCACTGGCTCAATGATACCACGCTCAGTACCGGCTAGTTTAGCTGTATAACCACTGATAAAATAATACATTGCTTCATCTGGACTTAATACTGCTACTGGAGGTAACACACCAAAAGCATCTGCTGTCAAAAAAATTATATTTTGTGGATGTGATCCCACAGAAGGTATTACTGCATTGGGTATGTGAGAGAGAGGATAAGAAGCTCTTGTATTTTCAGTTTTAGAAGCATCTGAATAATCTATCTCTCCTGTTTCAGGATCATACACTACATTTTCTAAAATTGTATTTCTACGAATTGCATTATAAATCTGTGGTTCTTTTTTAGGATCAAGATTAATACATTTAGCATAGCAACCACCCTCGAAATTAAAAACTCCATCATCATCCCAGCCATGTTCATCATCACCAATAAGAAATCGCTCTGGATCAGCAGATAAGGTAGTTTTGCCTGTCCCAGATAATCCAAAAAATATTGCTGTGTCTCCGTTTTTACCCATATTAGCAGAGCAATGCATAGAAGCAATATTTTTTAATGGTAAAAAGTAATTCATCACTGAGAAAAAACCTTTTTTTATCTCGCCGCCATACCATGTACCACCAACTAAAGCCATGTTTTCTGTATAATTAAAAGTTACAAAAACATCACTATTTAATTTATGCTCTTGCCATTTTTTATTAGTAACTCTAGGTGCATGTAGCATTATAAACTTAGGTGAGAAATTTTCTAATTCTTTTTCTGTAGGTACAATAAACATATTTTTTACAAAATGGGCAGCCCATGCTATATCTGTGATTACCCTTATAGGCAATCTGTTTTTTTCTGATGCTCCCACAAAGGCATCCATTACAAATAGTTCTTTACCATTCAAATACTCTGTTACTAATTGTTTTAGGTCTGTCCATACCTCAGTAGACATTGGCTTATTATCACTGTTTTTGTTCATCTCATTTTTCCACCATACTGTATCTTTAGTAGTATCATCATAGACAACATATTTATCTTTAGGTGAACGTCCTGTAAATATCCCAGTATCTACAGCCACTGCTCCAGATTTAGTTACAAAAACTTTTGCATAATCTTTCAGCTCTGGGCTGGTTTCATATTCGAATAATTCTTCATAAGATAAATTATGATGTAATTTACTAGGTATTATCCCTAGGCCATTAAGGTCTTTGATTAATTTATCGGTATTCATATTGATAAAATATTATATAAATTTGTTAATAATTTACTAGCTCCTATACGAAATAGATTAGGATTTAGCCAATCTATTCCTAAAATATTTTTTACAATTAGATAATAATTATAAGCTTCTTGTGGTTCTCTAATGCCTCCAGCAGGCTTAAAACCAATTTTTTTACCAGTGAGAGCATAATATTCTCTTATAGCATAACACATTACAAAAGCAGCTTCTAAAGTAGCAGCAGGAGAAATTTTACCTGTAGATGTTTTAATAAAATCAGCACCATTTTCCATTGCTATCATGCTGACATTATATATGAGTTCTGGATCTTTCAATTCCCCAGTCTCTAATATTACTTTCAAATGTGCATTACCACACGCATTTTTATGTAAAACTATTTCATGTTTCACATAATCTAAATTACCAGATAATGCAGCACCTCTAGAAATGACCATATCTATTTCTTGTGCTCCATGAGCTACAGCATGCTCTACTTCTGCGATCCTTATATGTAGGGGGGATTGTCCGCTGGGGAAGGCACCAGCTACGCAAGCCAATCTGATATTAGTATTTTTGAGTTCATTAGAAGCAAAACCAGCAAAATTAGGATATACGCATACTGCAGCTACCCCTTTACCGTTAGTTTTATTATAGCTATCTTTAGCTTGATCGATTAACTGTTTGACGACATTATTATTATCTGTACCTTCTAAAGTTGTTAAGTCTATAAAACTAATCAATTCACGAGCAATATCTTTGGTTACAACATTGTTTTTTATTATTTCATCTATATTCGCACTCAGATGTTCCCAATTCATAAATGTTTAATTTTTAATTTTTTGCAAAATAAGTTAATAATAATTAGTTAACAAAATATTAATTAATTATTAACTAAAAATTTTGTATAATAATCTTTTAATTCTATTAAAAAATTAATAGCTTCCTCATTATTAGGAGCTTTACCATGCCATAAATGATTATTTTCTATTGATTTAACGCCTCTACCCATAACTGTATTAGCTATCACACAAGTAGGCTTTTGTGACCAACTAACAGATTTAAAACAACGTAAAATATCTTTGATATCGTTTCCATCACATTCTAAAACATTCCAATTGAAGTCAATAATCTTATTTTTTAAAGGTTCTAGAGACATCACTTCCTCAGTATTACCATCTATTTGCAATCTATTCCTATCTACTATTGCTAATAGATTAGCTAACTTATAATGCCCAGCAGACATAAAAGCTTCCCATACATTACCTTCTTGCAGTTCTCCATCACCCATTAAACAAAAAACACGGTAATTACTCTGAAAAAATTTTGCAGCTAAAGCCATACCTACAGCTACAGATAGCCCCTGCCCTAGGGAACCACTTGAAGATTCAATGCCTGGTAATCCACTTAATCTACTAGGATGACCCTGTAGCCTACTACCAAATTGACGTAATGAAAATAATTCTTTTTTACTAAAATAGCCAGCATTAGATAAAGTGGCATACCATACTGGTGCAATATGCCCATTAGATACTATCACTCTATCACGCAGCTCCCAATCAGGTTGCAATGGGTCATGCTTTAATTCATTAAAATATAATACAGTAAAAATGTCAGCCATACCTAATGATCCACCTAAATGTCCACTGCCAGCTTTAGCAAGCATATTAATAACATCTTTCCTTATTTCATAACTTATTTTTATCAATTTTTCTATTTCTATATTATTCATTTCGTTTTATAATTTGTACAAAATTAAAATTTTTATCAAATAAACTAT
>JAGPGB010000068.1 GCA_018056215.1 Bacteroidales bacterium
TATCAATATCACAGCTTTTATCACCCACAAATTACTATGGATGTATTAGCTACAATGATAGTCTAATAGTAGAAATACAAAATAATTCTACAGATACTATTCATCAGGATAGTACTTGGTTTTATATTGACATTAATAATATAATTGCAGATAGCATCAGCATACCACAGAGAGACCTAGCTACTAACGAAAAAGACACCATTTACATACCATTGTCATTTAGTAATTATGGGAAATACGTGGTGATGGCTTATTTAAATGCATTAGATTCATCTGATATAGGAGATACTGTTAATTTTAATATTTATGTGCAATTGTCAGGTGATTATACTGTAAATCCTTCATTACCAGCAAGTATGACGAATTTTATTTCTTTGTCTGAAATGGCTAAAGCTTTAGAGGGTGGTGCTTGTGGACAAGTAAATATTAAAATTGCTAGCGGTTTGTATAATGAACAGTTTATTCTTTGGGATGCTCCAGGTGTAAATGTAAATAACAACATTACAATTACTAGTGAATCAAATAATGCTGACTCAGTGATAATAGCTTACAATCCATCATCTAGTACAACCAATTATATTATTGGCATTAGAGGATTAGATTATCTGACTTTAGAGCATTTAACTTTGCAAAATAATTCTACTTCTTATGGGCATATTATAACAATAGATAGCTCTAGCACTCATAATAATTATCAAAACTTAAAATTAATTGGCAATCAAACTACATCTACTTCTATTGATATGGCACTGATACATTCATCTGCTGGCATCAATACGTTGGATTCCATAAGTAATTATTCTAATAATATGTTTACAGGTGGCAGCTATGGAATGTACTTATATGGAAACAATATTAACCATGAGAAATATGTAAATATCAAAAATAACAAATTTGTAAATCAATATAATTGTGGTATCTTCACGTATTATTTATCAGATTTTACAATTGATTCTAATTATATAATTACAAATTCTAATAATAATAATTTCAATGGTATATATTCTAGATATGGTAATGGCAATATAAAAATTAGCAGAAATCAAATATTTGCTACAAATGCTTCTGGAGATTTTATTTATGTTAGAGATTTAGAAGGAGATATAAATAATCCAATCTTAGTAGATAATAATTTTATTATACAGGATGGAGGTACAGCTACTGTGAGAGCATTGTACCCGTATAATTGTAAATATGTAGATATTGTATACAACACTATCAAAGTATTTGGTGGCAGTAGCACTGGTGGTAGAGCTATCTACATAAACAAATCTACTGGAGGAGATTATAATAATTTGAAAATATTGAATAATATCTTTGTAAATACTGGCGGTGGCTATGCTATTGAGATATCAGCAACAGCTCTTTCAGAATCATATTTATCTTTTTTAAATAACAATGTATATTATTGCACAGGACAATATATTGGCAAAGCTGGAACAACAAATTATGCAAATATTAGTCAATGGCAATCTGCTATGGCTGGTTATGGCTTTGATACACAAAGCATTAGTTATGACCCACAATTTATGCATGACAGCTCTTTTGTCTTTACTAATGTAGGATTAGATAATATTGCAATCCCATATTCTGGTATCAATTATGATATTGCTGGTAATATTCGCAGTAGCTCACATCCAGATCCTGGTTGCTATGAATTCCATACATTAGAGCATGACATTAATGCTATAGATATCACTGCCCCTATTAATTCTTGTGGTCTCACTAATGAAGAATTTATAAGTGTTCTAATTGCTAATAATGGTTCTAATAATGAAATTAATATACCTATTTCTTTATCCAATGATGGTGGCTTAACATGGTTAATTAATGAAACCATACCATCTATAAATGCGGGTGATACTATTACTTATACTTTTTCTCAAGGTATAGATATGTCACTACCACAATCTTACAATATTGCTATTAAAGTTAATCTATCTACTGATGAAAATCCAGTAAATGATCTAAAAAATATAATTATAACTAATTATCCTTACATAACCAATTTCCCATATATAGAAAGCTTCGAAGCTAACGATGGTATGTGGACAAGTGGGGGAGTGAGTAATAGCTGGCAATGGGGTATCCCTAATGGTATTTTGATTAATACTGCTTCAGATGGTACTCATGCATGGGTTACTAATTTGACTGGTAATTATAATACTAACGAAAAAAGTTATGTACAATCACCATGTTTTGATTTCTCTAATTTATCTGATCCATGGATATACATAGACATTTGGTATGAATGTGAAACTGGATGGGATGGTGCTAATTTGCAATATTCTACTGACTTGGGAAATAGTTGGCATACTGTGGGCAATTTCGGTGATGATAACTGGTATAATATGACAAATATTACTAGTCTAAATACTCCAGGATGGTCTGGTAATGCAACTTTAGGTAGTGGAGGATATATCACTATGTCTCATTCTTTATTACCTGCTGCTGGCAATTCTCAAGTAACTTTTAGAATAAATTTTGCTTCTAATATGATTAATAATAATTTCGAGGGAATAGCTTTTGATAATATTAAAATAATAGAAAGAGGTAAAAATGTGGGATTAGTTGATATTGTATATCCTGATAATGACTGTGGTCTCAGTAATGATGTACCTATAACTGTAAAAACTTTTAATAATGGTACTGTAATACAGCATAATATACCTATTAGGTTCTCTAATGACAATGGTGCTACTTGGCAGATGGATACTATCCCGTTTATCAATTCTCATGACACTATTCTATTCACATCTAATGTAACTTTTGACTTTAGTAATCTAGGGCTACACGATATAGCAGCAGAAATAATTTTAAATAATGATAGCATCATTTCAGATAATTACGTAGCTAAAACATTTTATAATAGTTTATTTGTAAATTCTCATCCTTATACTGATGATTTCGAAACTGCTACTAACATTTGGATAAATGATGGTAACTGGTCATATAATCCTAACGGTTCTTTAATAAATGCTGCTCATAGTGGGAGCCGTGCATTATTTATTCCTGGTAATTTAGATACTGTATCAATGTTGATTTCACCCTGTTTTGATTTAAGTCAAATCCCACTTCCAGTTGTTGAATTTTATCAATATATGAATGTGAATGATCCAGCAAGTGGTGGTGTTTTACAATACTCTATTGATAATGGTGATAATTGGTTAAATTTGGGCAATGAAGGAGATACTTTGAATTGGTACAACTCTTCTAGCATAGACTCATTGAATGATATTAGCAATGGCATTGGCTTTAGCACTAATACAAATGGATGGATTATGAGCCGTCATAATCTTTTTGCTCTCAGTGGACAAAATAAAGTTAGATTTAGATTTGTATTTGCTAGCTCAAATGTAGAAACTGGCGACGGGTGGGCAATAGATGATTTTCAGATATATAACAAGATAGGTGCCGACATTACAATAGATAGTTTGCTATATCCTGTATCTGATTGTCAATTAGCAGATACTAACCTCACTATTAGAATAATGAATCATTCCCCATTAGCTATTAATGCTGGTACACCAATGACACTCTCAGTATGGCAAGACAATCAATTTGTCTTTACTGAAAATTTTACCCTTTCTCAGCAATTATTACCTAATGAAAGTATGATCTACTCTACTAATAATGTATTACATCTGTCATTAATCCCTCATAACTATAACATTAAAATCTCAATCGATTACAATCAAGATATTAACCCCGCTAATGACACAGTAAATTTCATAATAAAAAGTTATGGTTATCCAGTTGTAGAAGCCATTTTTCATGATTCAACAATTTGCTGGGATGAGCATGTTATTTTATATGTAAATGGTGATGCTCTATACTATGTATGGCAACCAAATAATGACACATCTGCTTTTATTATCATAGATTCTACTAAAGTTCCAGATTTTGGTACTTATCAATACATAGTTTATGGTTATAATCAATATGGTTGCTATACTACTGATACAGTAAATATCACAATGGATGATTGCTCTTCAATAGTAGATAATATCATTGCTAATCCTATAATTTATCCTAATCCTACTAATGGAACTATTTATTTATCAGGCTTGCCATCAGACGATTATAATATAGCTCTTATGGATCTCACTGGTAAATTATTATTATCTAAATCGATTGATATAAGCAGAGATAATGTAGTTTTGACTTTCCCCCATAATATTAATGAAGGAGTGTATATCTTAACTATCTATAATTCGAATAAACAATGGAAGCAGCTAATACAAATCATAAAATGATTTAATTAAGGTTGATTAAATAGAAAGATATAATCATAATTAAAAATGATTACATAAGATTTTTATATTATATTTGCATTGTAGTTTAGTATAATGAAAGTAGTGAAAAGATGAAACGATTATTTATTTTATTTACTTGTTTATTTTTGAGTATCCACATATATTGCCAAGAAAATAATTGTTTAAGCATTACTAAAAGTAAACAGCAAGAACAATTAGAAATAGCTATTAACAAGATCAATCATGGCATTAATAGTAAATTTGTAGAATCTCAAAAATTATATTTTAGTGAGGCAACAGATATACTGCGATCGCTTAATGATAAAGAGGAATATCCTATTGTCAATTATTATTTAGCACTAACATATATTTATAAACCAGATAATAATTTTACTTTGGCAGAGCAATATTTAAAAAAAGTAATAGATGCTTGCCCAGATGATATACCAGAAGCATATTTCCATTTAGGTAAACTAGCATATACTACAAATCAAAAATGCGATGCTATAAATTATTTTAAAAAATTTTTAACATATCAAGGAGATTTTGATACTTTATTCGCAGAAGCCAAGATGCTGATGAAATGGAGCGAAGAGATATGTAAACTAATAAATAATCCAGTACCATTTAATCCTAAATTAGTAAAAGGCATTAGTAGCCAATTAGACGATTATTTAGTTTCACTAAGTCCAGATAATGAAATAGCCTATTATACTAGAAAAACTAAAGACTACCAGATATCTGGCTATAAATCTGAACCAGCTTTTCAAGAAAAATTTTATTTTAGTTATCGCATATCAGATAATGTTTTTGACAATGGTAAAGAAATGCCATATCCATTTAACCGCAATGAGAATGAAGGTGGAGCCACAATAACTGGTAATAATAAAGAATTGATTTATACTGTATGCAAAATGGTTACAAGTCCTCGTCAATATTACAATTGCGACCTTTACTCTTCTAAAAATATTAAAGGATATTGGACAGATATTGTGCCTTTAGAGCGAGTAAATAGACCAGATACTTGGGAAAGTATGCCATCCGTAACTGCTGATGGCAAGGAACTATATTTCGTTAGTAATAGATCTGGTGGTGTAGGTGGATATGATATTTATAAAAGTATAAAAGATGAAAATGGAGAATGGTCAGAGCCTATTAATATAGGGAAGCCTATAAACACTTCTGGTGATGAGAAATCACCTTTTATTCATACTGATACTCGTACATTATATTTCAGCTCTAATGGTCGTCCTGGTATAGGTGGATACGATATTTACTATGTAAAATTAAATGATAATAATGAAAAAACTGAAGTTAAAAATATTGGTTATCCCATTAATACTGAAAATGATGAGGTAGGCTTCATTGTAAGTATAGATGGCAAATATGGGTATTTCTCAAGTAATAATATAAAAAATGAATCTTTGGGTGGTATGGATTTTTATTATTTTTCATTATACAATGAAGCCAAACCAGAGGAAGTCATTTTAGTAAAAGGGAATCTAAAATCAGAGGATACTACTAAACCAATTAAAGCAACAGTACAAATCAAAAGTTTGGAAAGTAAACGTGTAACATTTATCCCTGTAGATGAAGATGGAGATTATGTAGCTAGTTTACTGAAAAATGAAGATTATTTGCTCACAATAAAGGGTGAAGATATAGTATATCAAAGCACTTATGTGGCTGCTAAAGATTCTATAACTGCTCCAGTGATAAAATTAGAAATGGAAGTACAACCTATAGAAGTAGGTATGCATTATCGTTTACATAATATTTATTTTGCTTTTAATTCAGCTGATATTCTATCTAGCTCACAAAAAGTACTTGATGAATTTATTGTCTTTCTGAATGACCATCCCACTATGACTATAAGTATCGAGGGACATACAGATAACGTGGGTAGCGACGAATTTAATCTTATTCTCTCCGAGAATAGAGCAAAAGCTGTATATAACTATTTAGTGAATAATGGAATAGATGCTAATCGTTTGCAATATAAAGGCTTTGGAGAAACTGCACCTATAGCTACAAATGAGAC
>JAGPGB010000069.1 GCA_018056215.1 Bacteroidales bacterium
TATTTTTGCATTAATAAAATATGTAATGTTTACTGATTTTTTAATACCTTTTTTGCTTGTTGCTCTCGCAGAGTTTGCAGATAAAACACAATTATTAATAATTATGTTAGCATCAAAAACTAATAAACATTTTAATTTATTCTGGGGCATTATTTTAGCATTTGCAATAGTAGATGGCATTGCTATATTAGCAGGTAGTCTAATAGCCAATCTTATCCCTAATAATATAATGAAAATAATTGCGGGTGGTATATTCATAATTTTTGGTATTATCACCTTAATTAAACGGGAAGAGGAAATAAAGTTAAACAAAAAAGAAATTAATCCATTTTTTACCGGATTTTTACTAATTTTCATTGGAGAATGGGGTGATAAAACTCAGATAGCATCAGCTACTTTTGCCACACAATATAATCCTTGGTTAGTTTTTTTAGGTGTTATTTTTGCAATGGCTTTAATGAGCATATTATCAATATTTTTAGGAAACGTTTTAATGAAAAAGGTAAAACCTAAAACAATGTCTATAATATCTGGATCATTATTTTTAGTAATTGGTGTTTTTACTATTATTACTTTATGGATATAATTATTTAAAGGATTAAATAATTTTTTTTAATAATTATTTGATTATCTTTATTATAAATAGCTTGCTTAAATGGAAATATTTTATTTTTTTAAAATTATGATTAAAACAAAAATGTTAATTTTGCATACTAAATTTTAAAAATAATAATATTATGAGTTTAAATTTGAAAAATCGTAATTTTTTGAAATTATTAGATTTTACTCCTCAGGAGTTAAATTTTTTATTACAATTAGCAAATGATTTAAAAAGAGCTAAGTATTCTGGCACAGAGCAAAAAACATTATTAGGGAAAAACATTGCTTTGATTTTTGAAAAAGATAGTACGAGGACGCGATGTGCTTTTGAGGTAGCAGCATATGATCAGGGAGCTCATGTTACTTATTTAGGACCTACTGGTTCTCAAATGGGTAAAAAAGAATCTATCAAAGATACTGCTAGAGTACTAGGACGCATTTATGATGGTATAGAATATAGAGGTTATGGACAAAATATAGTTGAAGAATTAGCAGAATATGCAGGTGTACCAGTATGGAATGGATTAACAAATGAAGCTCATCCTACACAGGTATTAGCTGATTTTATGACTATGTTAGAACATTCTAATAAACCACTTAATGAGATTTCCTTTGCTTATCTCGGTGATGCCAGATATAATATGGGAAACTCTTTGATGGTAGGTGCTGCTAAAATGGGTATGGATATTAGAATTGTAGCACCCAAAAATTTATGGCAATCTGCATCTCTAATAGAGCAATGTAAGGAAATTTCTAAACAAACTGGAGCAAAAATAATGCATACTGAAAATGTAGAAGAAGGTGTAAAAGGCATAGATTTTATCTATACTGATGTATGGGTATCTATGGGTGAACCAGACGATGTATGGGCAGAACGTATAAATTTATTAAAGCCATATCAAGTGAATAAACATGTTATGGAGCTGACAGTAAATCCTAATTGTAAATTTTTACATTGTTTACCTTCTTTCCATAATCGCGAAACTAATATTGGTGAGCAGATATATCAAAAGTATGGATTAGATGCTATGGAAGTAACAGATGATGTTTTTGAATCTGCAAATTCACTGGTTTTTGATGAAGCAGAAAATAGACTTCATACTATCAAAGCAGTTATGGTAGCTACTTTAGCGTAAATCACAATATTATAAATAATAAAAAAAGGGGTAATAAATTACCCCTTTTTTATTTAATTTTAAAAAAATTTAAAATCTCCAACCAAGACGTATCATCTGTGAAAACATATTTCCAAAATATGAATCAGCATATGTTTGGAAAGTAGTTACAGTGGTTGTTGTTTGTCCAACTGTTTGAGACCATTCACCACTTTTATCTTTATCATTAGACATTCCAATACCTATTTCTAGTCCTAAATAGATATTCTCTGCAAAATAATAATCAACTCCAGTGAAAATCATAAAGCCAAAGCCACTATATTTATATTTATAATGACCACTTGTGTTTTCATCAAAAGCTGTTAAATTTTGATCAGTGTTTTTCCATGTTTCATTATAAGAACCTGAAAGGAAAGCAATATCTAGCCCTGCATAGGGTGATAGTTTCTCTTTCTGAGCAAAATGATATGCTCCACCTAGACTAAATTGTGTACCGAAATCTTTCTGTTCAAAAGAACCCTGCTTTGACTCAACAGGGAATCCTTGATCATTAACACCATAGATATAATCAGTGGTTTTAGTAGAATTAATCATAACACCTAATCTCACTGAGATAACATCATTAATAAAATAACGTAATCTCAAATCAGGAGCAGCAAAAGTTTGTCCTGTCATTGCATTAATTGTTAATCCACCTTCTATAGAGAATGGATTAGTACCTACTGGCTTCTGTGCAAATGTTGCAATACTGATTATTGCAAAAATAACGATTAATAAAATTTTCTTTCTCATATTTTTATTTTTGGGGTTGTTGTAACTTTTTGATTTTTAATAATGTATATAATATATATTTGATTTTATGTAAAATATTAATTAATTTATTAAATAATGTATATAAATAAACTTTTTGCAAAGTTATATAAAAATTTTCTTATATATAAAATTTTATTAATTGTTATAAAAAAATTATTGTCTTTCTATTTCTGCACCCAAGTTTTGAAGTCGCTTATCAATGTCTTCATAACCACGTTCTATTTGCTCAATATTATGAATAATGCTTGTACCTTTAGCAGATAGAGCTGCAATAAGTAGAGAAATACCAGCTCTAATATCAGGACTAGACATAGTGATAGCACGTAATGGGAAACGTCTTTCTAATCCAATAACTGTAGCTCTATGTGGATCGCACAAAATTATTTGCGCTCCCATTTCTATTAAATTATCAACGAAAAATAATCTACTTTCAAACATTTTTTGATGTATCAAAACTGAACCTCTTGCTTGGGTAGCAGCTACTAAGACGATACTTAATAAATCTGGTGTAAAACCCGGCCAGGGAGCATCGGAGATCGTAAGTATCCCTCCATCTATATATTGTGATACTTCATATGTATCTTGATAAGGAATTATTAAATCATCATTATCTTCTAAAAGTATAATTCCTAATTTACGAAATGTTTCTGGTATTATGCCCAGATGATGAATATTGCAATTTTTTATAGTAATATTAGACTGTGTAAGTGCTGCTAATCCTATAAAGCTTCCCACATCTATCATATCAGCTAATAAAGTATGTGAGGTACCAATTAATTTCTTTACACCATAAATTTTTAATAAATTAGAGCCGACTCCTTCTATATAAGCTCCCATAGCAATGAGCATTTTACACAATTGCTGAATATATGGTTCACAGGCAGCATTATAAATAGTTGTAGTTCCCTCAGCTAAAACAGCAGCCATGATTATATTTGCTGTACCAGTAACAGAAGCTTCTGGCAGCATCATGTAATTCCCCTTTAGTCCATCTTTTGCTGTTAAAATAACTTTATTAGTAAAGAAATCGAAATCTATCTCTGCACCTAATTTTTCGAAACCAAAAAGATGCGTATCTATTCTACGTCTACCTATTTTGTCGCCACCAATTTTAGGAATAATAGCTTTTTTATATCTTGCTAAAATAGGTCCAGCTAGCATCAAAGAACCTCTAAGCAAAGATTGTCTTTTTTGAATAGATTCATCATCTAATTTAGCTAAATTTATATTTTTTGAGCAAATACTGACAGCATTCTTTTCTCGATCTATACAAACTTCTACACCTAAATCATGAATTAGATTTAGAAGGTTCATAATGTCTCTTGTCAGAGGCACATTGTATAAATTAACCTTGTCATCAGTTAATAAACAAGCGCAAATCACTTGTAATGCTTCATTTTTAGCTCCTTGAGGCTCTACTTCACCCTTTAATTGTTTTCCCCCTTTTACGATAAAATCTGACATTTATAGATTATTTTCTTTTTTTATTATTTTTATTATTAACAAATTTTTTATTTTTTTGATTATCTGTATTTTGTCTATTAATGTTTACATGAGTAGAATCAAAAACATTATCAGAAACATTTAATAGCCCATTGGATAGCATATTTAAATGATTTTTTATGATATCATCATTGACCATTTGATTATTCCAATATACATACAATTTTTTCATTGTCATAATTAAATGTTTTAATAAGTCATTTTTTTCGTCACCTTCTGGCAACTCTATAGCTTTTTTTGTCATATCTTCGATTATTCTGCCATAAAAACGAAATTTTGAATTGTATTCGCCTCTATATGGTATCCTCTCAGGAACAAATTTTAAATATTTGATATTTACTTTTACAGGCCAATCTATATCTAAATCACCATCAGCTAATATGTAAAGATGATCCCAATATTTAGAGCTTTCATATTTGCCATTTCCTACTACTGCAGCCATAGTTTTAACTATTTTATGAGCAAATTGAGTTCTCTCTTCTTTATCTTTTATGGTTTTTGCAAAATTTACCATATTTTGTACATTCCTACCATATTCTGGTAATTTCAAAGGCTCCAATTCTGAATTATATTTCATATTTGAGGTTATGATTTTTGTTTAAAATTTTTATAAATACTTAAACTGTTATTTTTTAATAATTATTGTTTAAAGAACTTAAAGAAACTAATTGTTTTAATATTTTACTATTTAATGCAAAATTAATGATTATTTTTATATTGTTTTAATATGTCTTAGTTAAGCTACTAGGAGTGAGAATGATAAAATCTGCAGCATTATCTACTGGGGGTAATTCTAAATTATCAACTTCTTGTACAGTAATTGTTAGAATTTTATAATTATTATTATTATTTTCTTTCAAATAATAGTTTAAATACCAGATAATACTTTGGTGATAATCACTATGATAAGCTCCATTAAAATGTATGAATTTTTTATTATAAGCAAGGTTTTTCATTATATTCCATGCCATTGTAGCATCTTTAATAGCTTGAGCCTGGTCTAGGTATAATTTTGATGTATGAGCCTTGCCCATAGCGGGCATTTGTCGTAGAGAAGCATAACAATCTAGAGTAGAATCAAAAGGTATAGGTAATGGTGCAATAAAAGTCAAAGCATCTTTAGAAAATTTATTTAATGCAGCAAAGCTACCATAATTGACAGCTGCAGCATATCTGCGAGGAATATTTGTAGCTATAAATTGCAAATTATTTTTCTTAGCAAATTCAACTAATGGTCTGTAGTCTGTCTGATAATTTTGCCACAATTTGGCTTCATCTATGAAATTTTTTTCATTAATAAGATTATTTAGATATTCATTCAAGATTAGTTGATTATCAGTTTCAAACATTTCTGCACCTAAAATCAGATTATTTGAATATTTTTGATATAAATCTTTAACTAGTTCATATTCCAACCAGTGAGCAATAGGATTGTCGTGTAGTTCACCAAAAAAGATAATATCACATGAATCAGTTGCCTTTAATAAATCTTGCCATTCTACTTTATTACCATTGTGATAAATCACATATGCAGGTTTTTGTGAAAAAATATAATTAGTAAACAAGAACAAAAAAGTAAATACAAAACTTATATTTTTCATATTTGTGATTTTTTTTAATACAAAAATATAATAAAAATTATAATACAATAATAATTAAGAGCTAATTGACCAGCAATTAGCTCTTAACTAAAAAAATATTATAATTATAAAAAACTTAATTTTCTTTTATAGAAACGTAAGATCTATTGCCACGAGTTCTTGTGAAGAGTACTATTCCATCTTTAAGAGCATATAAAGTATGATCACGACCGATGCCGACATTTTCACCAGGATAATGTTTAGTACCACGTTGACGAACAATAATATTACCTGCTTTTACTAATTCACCGCCAAATTTTTTAATTCCGAGACGTTTACTGTGGGATTCTCTACCATTACGAGAACTACCCACTCCTTTTTTATGTGCCATATCTAATTACAATTTTTAAGCTTGAATATTTAAAATTTCTACTTTTGTCAGATAAGGGCGAAAGCCACGTTTCACTCTATATCCTTTACGATTTTTCTTTTTGAAAACTGTTACTTTAGGCCCTTTAAGATGTTCTAAAACCTTGAAAGTTATTTTAGCTCCATCTACATTTGGATTACCTACTTTCACATCATCATCATTAGCTATCAATAAAACTTTATCACTTTCTA
>JAGPGB010000070.1 GCA_018056215.1 Bacteroidales bacterium
TTACTCAAACAACTTGCCAAGATCATCTTCTGTAATAGGTATTCTTTTAGTAGTATCGATTAATTGAGCAAATTTTAATTTTCTATTTTGTAATATTAATATTTTTTCTTCTATGGAGTCTTTCACAATGAATTTATAGGAAATTACGTTTTTGTCTTGTCCTATACGATGAGTACGATTAATGGCCTGGTATTCTACTGCTGGATTCCACCACGGATCTAGTAAAAAAACGAAATCTGCTGCTGTTAGATTTATACCTACACCACCAGCTTTTAGAGACATTAGTATTAGTTTCACATCTTTATTATTTTGAAATTCATTGACTATCTGCATTCTTTCCTCCATAGGAGTACTACCAGTAAGCATCAGAAAAGGTATATCATGAGCTTCTAAATATTCTTTATAAAGATTTAAATGTTTTACAAATTGAGAGAACATTACTAGTTTATTGTCAGAGGTAATAATTTTATTAATATTTTCTATTACATCGTTAAATTTTCCGCTTTCATCCTTATAATTTTTGTCAATTATAGCAGGGTGATTGGCTATCAACCTTAGTCGAGTGATACCCGATAGTATAGATAAATATGCTTTATCAAAACCGACTTTTTGTTTAAGGTCTAGGAGATAATTACGTATTTCACTTTTCTTTTCTTCATAATAGCTAAGTTGCTCATCTGTCATTATAGAATAATAAGTGCGTTCAGTCAATGGTGGCAGTTCTTTAGCTACCATATCTTTGGTACGTCTCAGAATAAATGGACTGATGATTTGTTGTAGGCTTTTTTCTGTGCCTTTATGAGCATCTTTCTCAATAGGTATCATAAATTTTTTCCTAAAAGTATTGAGATCACCTAATAAATTAGGATTTACAAATGTCATCTGAGACCACAAATCTACTATTGTATTTTCTATTGGTGTGCCTGTGAGTACAAATTTACGTTTAGCATTTAGTTTAGTAATTACTCTAAAAATCTTACTAGAAGGATTTTTGATAGCTTGGCTTTCGTCTAAAAAAATATAATCAAAAGTATGCTTACTAAGCATTTCGTAATCCTTTCTAATAGTCCCATAAGTAGTTAAAATTAAATCATATTTCGAGAGTATGTGAGAGTCTATTTTGCGATTAGTCCCATAATACACAAAATATGATAAAATAGGAGTAGTGGTTTTTATTTCATTAATCCAGTTATATATTAATGAAAGAGGCATCACTATTAAAACTGATAATTTTCGCTCTTTAAAAATAGTATTTTTTTCAAATTTTTTATTAGATTGTGGTATTAATTTTTGATTTTCATCTTTTTTGTATGCTAGAAAAGCTAATACTTGTATAGTTTTTCCTAAACCCATGTCGTCACTAAGGATACCACCAAAACCATGTTGATCTAAAAAATCGAACCAATTAACACCTTTTTGCTGATATGGTCTGAGAGTTTTTCTCACAGACGGAGGCACTTTAACATTAGCTATTTGATCTAGTTTTAATTGTTTAACGTCTACATCTATTTTGGATTTAGGTGTTGAAATATCTCTAAAAAGCTCTATTTGTGCTTTAGATACTGATATGCTATTCTGTCCATTTTGAGATAATATAGCTACTTCTTTATATTTAGCAAACCACTCCCTCGGTAATAGAGCAACCTTGCCATCTGGCAAAATATATTCTCTTCTATTTTCTAAAATATTATTCCTCAATAAATAAAATGGTACGCTATAATCATCAAAATACACCTCTATTTGCAAATCAAACCAATCAATACCACTTTTTTTGATTTGCTGTTTTAGCTCTACTTTGCCCAAAAAATATTTATCTTTTAATCTATCTATATCTAGCTCTATATTTTTATTAGTAAAAAGCTCTTTATTTAAGTTGATAAAATTAATATAATCATATAAAGTCTCATTTTCATTAACTTCAGTATTATCTTCATTAGTATCAATTAAGATAAAATTATTATAAAATTTATGTTTTAATCCAATGAAATTCAGATAATTTACTATCTCATTTTCAAAATCTTTATTTCTCTTTATTTTAGAGATATTTATTAGATTATTATCATTGTTAAATACTATAAAACAATCTTTTTTTTCACCTAAAGCAATCTCTTCGTCGTAATAGCGGAAAAACAAACTAAGAACAGGTTTCAGGTCTAATCCGATCTCTAATCTTAAAATAGGTACAGGAGAAATAGATAATTCTTTGACGACAAAATCTCCATTTAGCTCCACTGGCAATTGTTTTTCGAGTAATGGTTTTATAAATTTATTAATATAAGTAATTTCATGAGATTGTGGTATAAAAATCTCATTTTTTTCTAAAAATGGTTCTATTTTTTTGCCATCAATACCATCTGCAGTAGTATATAAAACGCCATTATTTATTACCCAACATGGCACATAGTTTAAAATATAAGTATTTTCTTTTGACAAATTTATATTTTTATCATTTACCTTGGTTTTTAAACTATATTTAATGCCTTCTTTGTTTTTATTAAAAATAAATACAATATCTAGTGGATTAGAACTAAAATGAATTTGCTCTTCATTAATAATTACACTATCACGATCCCCTTTGTTATAGATAGGTATTCCATTTTTTTCTAATATTTCAAGGAGTTTATTGGTTTTTTCGCGAAGATAATTGGTAATTATTTTAAATTTTTTTTCATTTAAATTAGCTAATTCATATTCAATATTTAATGTGTCTAAGTGAAAAACATTGGCTATATGTAGATAGGTCATCATAGAGCATAATTCTAATGCTTTTTTAGTAGGTTCATCTATCTCAATTGATACAGTTTTTAATGTAACGGGTTTATAGGCAGCACTGAATTGACCATTTTTTAAAATAGTTACCTCATATGGCACCACCATCCAATCAAAATACTTATCTTTTACAATAGTAAAAATAATTCGTTTATCCACAGTTTTTGTATTCTTTTGCAAATATAATAATTATAGTTTAATTTAAAAAATTTATATAATAAAAAAAGCGATGTAAAGTTTTCATTTACATCGCTTTATAATTTTTTTTTAGTAAAAACTATATCATCTTAAGAGCTTCTAAAGCAGCATTATAATTAGGCTCATTTGTAGCTTCTTTTACATATTCTACATATCTAACCATTCCATTAGTATCTATTATTACAACGCCACGAGCTAAGAGCATTAATTCTTCAATTAGAAATCCGTATTTTTCGCCAAATTCTCTATATTTATAATCACTTAATGTTATTACATTTTTAATACCTTCTGCAGCACAGAATCTATTAAGAGCAAAAGGCAAATCCATAGATAAAGTTAGCACTACTGTATTATCATCCATAGATGTAGCTAATTTATTAAACGTACGTGTTTGTGTAGCACATACTGGTGTATCAACAGATGGCATAACAGATAAAATTATTTTTCTCCCTTTAAAATCATACAACCTTTTTTCATTTAAATCTTTATCTACAACTTTAAAGTCTGGTGCTTCTATGCCAACTTTAACTAAATTACCTAATAAGGTTACTGGATTTCCACCAAATGTAATTATTCCTTTATTTCTTTCCATAATTTTTTGTTTTTCTACAAAATTAATCACAAATAGTTTATTTTCATCACTAACTGACAAATATCACATAAATCATCAAAATTATTGAACTAAATACATTTATTTCTCGATTATTACAGGCAAGATCAATCTATCATTATCAGATTTTATTAATAGTTGATAAACACCATTACTTAAATTACTCACATCTATTTGAGAATCATTACTAATAATGACCACTCTACCTATAGCATCTATTAATTGCAATTCAGAAATATTTTTATTAGTTTGAATATAAATCATATCATTAGCAGGAATAGGATAAACTATCACATCATTATTATTATAAGATTCTATACTTACGTTATCTATTGTTATAACATTAGATGGTAAAGATTGGCAATTATTTTGTGTAACAATGACGTAATAAGTTCCATTTTCTATTACTTGATAAGTTTGATTCGTAGCACCTGGAATTGCTCCATTAAGATTATACCATTGATTTCCTACTGTAGCATTAGAATATAGAATTGGTGGATAAGAGCTTATCAAAGAAATAGTAGGTGTGGGCGGTATAGGATTTACTGTTATACTTACTTCCTCACTAGTAGCTGTACCACAATTATTAGAAACAATAACTCTATAATAATAAGTACCTAAATTATTAGCTATGAAATTATAATTAGAAGCATTAGCACCAGAAATATTAAACCATGTAATATTATCTGTAGACAATTGCCATTGTAATGAAGTCATAGGTGTTTGTCCTGTGAGTACTAGTGTAACATTATCATTCTGACATATAGTATTAGAACTAGAATTAATAATACCACCATTAGGAATAGCTTCTACATTAATAGTAATAGAATTACTAAAGACAGAACCACAATTATTTGTTACCTGTGCTCTAATATATATGGTACCAGCATTTGTAGGAGTATAATTGTAAACTGCTGAATTTGCACCAGAGATATTATTCCAGGAAATATTATTGGTAGATGTTTGCCATTGTATTGTTGTGCCACTACTATATCCTGACAATGTTAGTATGACAGAATTATTTTGGCAAATTGTTGTAATATTTGTTGATGCTGTTCCTGGTGTAGGTAAAGGATTTACAGTTATAATAATTTGATCAGAATATACACTAGTACAGCTATTAGATACTTTAGCTCTGAAATTATATATGCCAGCTGATGTAAAAGTATAATTATAAGTACTACTAGTAGCTCCTGCGATATCATTCCAATTTGTGCCATCAGTAGATATCTGCCATTGAATATTACTATTAGGAGAATAACCATTCAATGTTAAGGTCAATATATCATTTTGGCATAATTGAGTATTACTAGCACTTATAGTCCCAGCATTAGGTGTGGTTTCTACAGTTACACTTATAGTAGCTGTATTAGAGCAATTAGATGAATTAGTACCAGTTACAGTATAGATTGTAGTATTAGTAGGATATACAGTTATTGTAGAACCAGTCATACCATTACTCCAATTGTATGAAGTTGCACCACTAGCGGAGAGAACAGTATTATTGCCTGTACATATATATTGTGGATTAGCATTAATATTTATTGTGGGTAGTGCATTAACTGTGATAGAAACTGTTGCTGTATTTGTACATCCATTCAGATTAGTACCAGTTACAGTATAAGTACTTGAAGTAGCAGGTGATACAGTTATTTGAGAACCAGTCATATTATTACTCCAATTATAAGTGTTAGCACCACTAGCACTAAGGACAGAGCTACCTCCTACACAAATAGAGCTTGGATTAGCAGAAGCACTAACTGCAGGTAATGGATTTACGGTTACCGAAACAGTGGCAGTACCAGTACATCCACCACTACTACCTGTCACACTGTATGTCGTAGTAGAAGTTGGAGATACAGTTATTGTAGAACCGGTCATACTATTGCTCCATGAATAGCTACCTCCACCATTTGCTGTTAATACTGTGCTTCCCCCTAAACAGATATTACTAGGATTCGCAGTAGCTGTTATATTGATAGATGTATTAATATTTACCATTACAGTTGATGTATTTGTACATCCAGCAGTAGAAGTGCCAGTAACAGTATATGTTGTTGTGGTAGAAGGTGATACAGTTATTTGAGCACCATTCATACCGTTACTCCAATTATAAGTGTTAGCACCACTAGCACTAAGGATAGAACTACCTCCTACACAAATAGAGCTTGGATTGGCAGAAGCACTGACTGTAGGTAATGGATTAACAGTTACTGATTGAGTAATTGTATCTGAAATAGTACCATTATGTGCAATAAGTGTTACATTAATATTACCAGCAGTGTTGAATGTAACTGTAGGATTAGTTTGAGTACTAGTAGATGGATTACCTCCTGGGAAAGACCAACTATATGAAGTAGCATTTTGAGAAGTATTAGTAAATTGCACTTGTGTGCCTTGGCAAATATTAGATGGGCTGTATGTAAAAGATGCAACTGGATTTGTAGATGAAACAGTCCCTGTATCAATGACAATGTCATCTATCATCATCATAAATTTATCAGTTGCTCTATGTCGGATAGCAATATAAATTGCTTGATTATTGTAAGCAGATAAAGAATAGGTTTTTTGAGTCCATTGATTTGGTGCCGTTTCATTACTAGC
>JAGPGB010000071.1 GCA_018056215.1 Bacteroidales bacterium
CTCTAGTATATGCTCTATAACCTGTGTGATATTCTGTGAGTTTTTCACCAAGCATAATATTTTCTATTAATGTCAATATTCGGTTAGCAATATATTTATACAATGGCATACCTCCTTTTAGAGCATCTCTACCTAGGATACGTGAGCCAAATATTACTGGATATAATCCATTAGCCAATACATATGCCATTGGCTCGATTAGTAATGGAGTATATTGATAATCGGGATGTACCATTATTATAATGTCTCCACCTAAAGATAAGGCTGTATCATAACATGTTTTTTGATTGCCGCCGTATCCTTTATTTTTTTCGTGTTTTATTATATGTTTTATTCCTAATTGTTTTGCAACTTCTACAGTATTATCATTGCTACAATCATCTACTATTACTATTTCATCTACTATATCATGTGGTATTTCATTATATGTTTGTATTAGTGTTTTTTCTGCGTTATATGCTGGCAAAACAACTATTATTTTTTTATTTTTTACCATAAATTATTAATAATTTTAAAAGTAAAATTAAAAAATTTTTTAATTATCAACAAAATGGATTATTAGTATTAGAAAAATCAGGAATAAATTGATCTACAGCTTCTAAATCCTGAATCCAACCACGATAAAATCCTAATTCTTCTGAGTAATTAATTACTTTAGTATATTCTTTTTCTGTAAGAGAATGTTGTAATTCTGGTGGAAGATCTAAAGATTTTATAGGTGTATATTGTGACATTAATGATATCCAGATATTAGTGCCAAAATTATCATATAACAAATCAAGTACTTTTAGTGAATTCTCAATATTGCCTGGTAGTACTAGATGTCTTACAATGACTCCAGAAACAGCGAGTTCATTTTCGTCTGTAATTACATTCGTCCCTTTTTGATATATCATTTCTTTTATGGCATTCAGAGCATATTGTGGGTAATTTTTTGCATGTGAATATTTTTGTGCTATTTCTGGTAATGCATATTTGAAATCTGGGAGATAAACATCTATACAATTTTTTAAGAGTCTAATCATAGCTGCTTTATCATAACCAGAACTATTGTATACAAATTTTAATTCTGGTCTCCATGATCTCAATTTTTCTGTTATCTCTGGCAGATATATAGCATAATGAGTTGGTGTCACCAAGCCTATATGATAAACTTCTGGAGGTAATAAATGCTTAATTTCGTCTACGAGTTGATCTACAGTATATTTTTTAGAATATTGATTGTTTATGCTAATTTGATAATTTTGGCAATAAATACAACGAAGATTACAATTAGAAAAAAATACATTCAAAATGCCATATTTACCACTTATAATTGGTTCTTCTCCTTTATGAATGACAATAGATGATATTTCTATTTCATCAGATGCTGAGCAGTTGCCTCTTCTATTATATCTATTGGCATTACATTGTCTAGGGCAAATATTACAATTAATAAAATATTTATTATCGTAAAACATCTACAAATTCATTATTAAAAATTGCCCAAAATAAAGGAGAATATCCTATCAAATCATCTCCTTGCATTACTTTTAGCCCAGGATTAACACCGATGACATATTTATTTACCGAAAGATTTGTAGTATCCCAGTACCATTGTTCCATAAATTTAATTCTTCCTATTTCATTAATGGAGACAGGAATATTTATCTCTTTATTAGTGCTATCTTCTATCCCCCTAGTGTAGAATAATTCTGAAATTTTCTCTTTAGGTATCAAATTATAAAAATAATCTAATATTGTAATTTTATTATTTTTAACAATATTAAATAAATCGGTAAAATATTTTTGTTTATCGCTTAGTGATATTTGATGATAATATGGAGAAGGATTGTCTACCAGAGGTATGATACATACATCATAGATCACCATAGGTTTATCAATATCTATTTTGTATTTTTTAGATGCAGTATTCAATTCTATACTGAAAATTTCTTTGCTGTTTATAGGCATCATAAAAGAATCTTTAATGGCTTTTAAAAAAGAAACCTTTTTTACAGTTTTATATATTTGGCCTGTTTTTTTATTATATTCCCACGACTCATCAAATCTAATAACATCCCAGAAATTTAAGATAAATTTTTCTAAATGATTATTTGGGGTATTGGTAAAAGAAGAATCTAAAAGTACTATTTTATTATTTATTTGCTCTAAAGAAATAATATTACCAGTGCTATCTATTACTTTATTTAGTTCTAATGCTTTATATATAAAAGATAACACTTGCTGTCTATCTGTATAGCCGAGATGATTAACAAAAGGCATATCATATTCTACTGGATGAATATATGCGTCATATATAATTTCTGATGTGAATACTTCATTATTTTTATTTTTACAAGAGATAAATAATGTGAATAATAATGTGAAAATGACTATATATAATAAATTTAATTTTTTCATGACAATTATTTTTAATAAAATTTTAATCAAATACCAAGTCTTTTGGATACAGTGCTGATAATTTGAGCTTGTTCATCATCTTCAGTATTAGTTTGCAAAGTGTCAATATTTTCCTGCATGCCACTACCTATCACTATATCTACAACGCTACCTTTTTTGAGATAAGTACCCCAGGGGATTTCTCTTCCATTTTGTTTGATGGCAATTACAGTTTGTCCTATGCTAGGTACTTGTTCTATTCTGCCAATTTGAAAACCATAGGCTTGCAATTGCAAAGTAGCAGCTCGCAAAGTAACATCTGTCAAGTCTGGCAAAGGTACTTTCTCATAAGAGTTGCTTACTACAGTTACATAAACCTTTCTGCCAGGTTTTACTTTCATCCCTGGCTCTGGATATTGATTTACTATAGTCAGTGGAGGTAAATCTTCATTAAAGATGCTATCTATTACTATGATATCTACTTTCTCGTCTTGTATATCTTTTATTGATTTATTTGTATAATCTGCTAGTTCTATTTCTTTACCATGCCTTGTATAAATATTTAAAAAAACTTTAACAAGGAAAATAAAAACAATAAAGGTAACAAGCATCAATCCTATGTGTGCCCAAAATGTTTTTGTCTTTAAATATTGCCAATTAGACATTTAATAAAATATTTTAAATATGCAAAATTAATTGATTTTTTTTAAAGGTACACAATCAATTATCATTAAATTGCTTATTTAATCTAATATTTGATACTTATTGTACGAATATTCCAAAAGAAATAAATTATTCATAATTTTGTAAAAAAAATGATACCTTTTTCGCCTCCTAGAATAGATGAAAAAAATATTGAAGCAGTTGTAGAAGTCCTGAAATCTGGATGGATAACTACTGGTCCTAAAGTTCAATTATTCGAGCAATTACTAACCGATTATCTAAATAATGGGCCAGTGCTATCTGTAAACTCTGCAACAGCAGGACTAGAATTGGCACTTAGGTGGTTTGGAGTGGGAGAAGGTGATGAAGTAATAGTACCAGCAATCACATATGCTGCTACTGCTAATGTAGTACTACATTGCGGAGCTAAACCAATTTTTGCTGATATATCATCTGCTGATTTTAATATTGATATTAATAAAATTAAACCATTAATTAATAATAAAACAAAGGTAATTATACCTGTGGATATTGCTGGACTGCCATGTGACTATACTAAACTTATGGATCTAATTGTAGAAATGCAATATTTGTTTACTCCATCAAATGATAAACAAAGTCAATTAGGTAGAATATTATTGTTATCAGACGCAGCCCATAGTTTAGGTGCTATTTATAAAGATAAAAAGACTGGTAATTGGGGAGATATAGCAGTGTTTAGTTTTCATGCTGTCAAAAACCTCACTACTGCTGAGGGTGGCGCTATAGTAATTAACTTACCAAGCAATTTCGACAGAGATGCTATCTATAAAGAATTAAAAATCAAAGCTTTACATGGACAAACTAAAGATGCTTTATCTAAATTTCAAATAGGTAATTGGGAATATGATATTGTAGAAGCAGGTTACAAGTTTAATATGACAGACATTCAGGCAGCTATCGGCATAGTAGAGATACAAAGATATGATAATGATATGCTAGTAAAAAGACAAACTATTTTTGAGAAATATAATGACGCTTTTGCAGGTGATAGTAAATATATTTGTCCCATATACGAAGATAACATACGTAAATCTTCTTTTCACGTGTATCAATTAAGAATAAATGATTGTAATGAGCAGATGCGAAATGAAATTATTAAATCTATTGCAGAAAAACAAGTAGCTACTAATGTTCATTTCAAACCATTGCCAATGATGACTTTATATAAAAATTTAGGATACCATATTTCTGATTATCCTGTAGCATTTAATGAATATGCACACGAGATTTCGCTACCTGTATATTATGATTTATCTGACGAAATGCAAGACCAAGTAATAAATGCAGTCAAATTATCTGTTCATGAAATATGCAGTTATTAAAAGATCTTTAGATTTCTTCTTTTCAATAATATTTTTAATTATTTTAATACCTTTTTTTATTATTATTGCTCTATTGATAATCATCGATGATGGATTTCCAGTAATGTACAGACAAACAAGAGTAGGTAAAAATGGTATTTATTTTAAAATTTTAAAATTCAGAACAATGAAAAAAAATGCTGATACATTTGGCAAGCTAACTATTGGCGACAAAGATCCTCGTGTTACTAAAATTGGATATGTTTTAAGGAAATATAAAATTGATGAATTACCACAACTTTGGAATATTGTAAAAGGAGAAATGAGTTTCATAGGACCTAGACCAGAAGTGCCAGAATATGTAGCATTGTATGATGCTGGGCAGAGAGATGTTTTGAAAGTACGTCCAGGATTATCTGATTACGCTTCTTTAGATTATATTAACGAAAATGAGATTTTATCTAAGTACTCAACCCCAGAGGAAGCATATATCAATATTGTTATGCCTCAAAAACTACAATTAAGCTTAAAATATATACACGACATGTCTCTAAAAACCGATTTTAGAATTACTATTAAAACTATTGCTAAAATCATCAAAAATAATTGAATTCTTCTTAAAAAAAATTTAATATATTTAACTTTCACCCTTTGCATTAGCTTATATTTTATGTTTTTAATTTATAATTAATTAATTATAAATAATTAATTTTGATAAAAAATAAAACTATGTATCGAGACGAAGCATTAAACGAAGAGGAAAGTATAAGAGATGCCTTTAAGCCTAAAACATGGCAAGAGATTAAAACTAAAGATTCATGGGAGATCTTTCAAATAATGTCTGAGTTTGTTCAAGGATTTGATAAATTATCCTCTATTGGCCCCTGTGTTACAATATTTGGCTCTGCACGAGCTAAACCTGGCTCTAAACATTATAAATTAGCCGAAGAGATTGCATATTTATTAACTAAAAAAGGATTTGGTATCATAACTGGTGGTGGGCCAGGTATAATGGAGGCAGCTAACAAAGGAGCTCATTTCGCTGGTGGTAACTCTGTAGGTTTGAATATAGAGTTGCCTCATGAGCAGAAACCTAACGAATTTATTGACCCAGATAAATTAATTACTTTTAAACATTTCTTTAGTAGAAAAGTAATGTTCATCAAATATGCACAAGGATATATAGTGCTACCTGGAGGTTTTGGCACTTGTGATGAAATGTTTGAAGCTCTTACTTTGATACAAACTAGGAAATCCCTTCGATTCCCTATAGTATTGGTAGATAAATCATATTATAGTGGTTTGATAGATTGGATTAATAATACTTTGCTGGCTAATGGTTATATTAGTGATGCTGATGTTAAACTTTTCACTCTTGTAGATACACCAGAAGAAGCAGTTAACGTCATTGATGATTTCTATCAAAAATATGATCTAAAACCTAATTTCTGATTTTTTTCTTGAATTTATGCCTCTTCCTTTAGATTTTTATACTCAATCTAATGTGATAAACATTGCTAAATCATTGATTGGGAAAGTTTTAATAACTAAAAAAGATGATATCTTGACCTCAGGTATTATAATTGAAACTGAAGCATATAATGGCATTAATGATAAAGCTTCACATGCTTTTGGGGGCAAAATAACAGCTAGAAATGAAGCTATGTACATGAATGGTGGTATAGCCTATGTCTATTTATGCTATGGTATACATCATTTATTTAATGTAGTAACAAATATAGA
>JAGPGB010000072.1 GCA_018056215.1 Bacteroidales bacterium
AATAAATAACTGCTAAATATTTTATAATTTTACAAATAAAATTCATAAAATGCAAAAAATATTATTCTGCATTTTACTTTTGAATTCAATTATTTTATACTCTCAAGTGAGAAGTTATACAAATGAATTCCTTTATCTAGGAGTAGATGCTAGATCAATGGCTATGAGCAATGCTGTCGTCTCAAGCACCTATAATGTTAATGCAGGTTATTGGAATCCTGCACTTCTCGTATTTACTCCAAGCTATCCACAATTTAGTCTCATGCATGCAGAATATTTTGCTGGTATAGCAAATTATAATTCTTTTGCTATCAGTTTTCACCAAAAAGATAGTATAGCTTTTGGTTTTACCTATTTACGTTTTGCAGTAGATGATATACCCAATACTACTCAATTAATCGACAATAATGGGCAAGTACATTATGATAAAATAACTTCTTTCACTGCAGCAGATAACGCATTTTTATTAAGCATTGGCAAAAAAATTAATCATAAAATGCAAATCGGTGGTACAGTGAAAATCATTAGAAGGGTCATAGGTGATTTCGCTGGAGCATGGGGCTTTGGCCTAGATATCGGGGCTTCTTATATGAGCGATAGATGGAGAGCAGGCATAGTACTTAGAGATATCACATCTACACCAACTTTTTGGTCATTTTCACTCAATGACGCTATGAAAGAAGTCTTTACACTCACAGGCAATGAAATTCCAAAAAATAGTTTAGAATTAGGCATTCCTCGGTTAGCTACTGGTATCAGTTATATTCAACCTTTATTAAATAATTTTTCTTTGCAACCTGAGCTTGCTTTGATCTTTACTTTTGATGGACAGAGAAATACTTTAATAAATAATAAAATTTTTAGTATAGATCCTTCACTAGGGTTAGAAATAGCTTTTAAACAAATGATTTTCCTCAGAGCAGGAATAGGAAATTTTCAACAAGAAACCTTTCCTAATGGCAAAAAATGGACTATGCAACCTAATATCGGTATCGGTATTGCTATTAAAAATATATTACAACTAGATTATGCTTACACAGATATCGGTGATAATAGCATCGCATTATATTCTAACGTCATTTCTTTGATATATCATATTAAAAAACACAGTCAGGCTTCATTATGAAAATTTTTAAGTTTTTTATATTATTATTACTTATCAATTGCTTTAATAATGTATTAGCTCAACCTTTTGGTAATGAATGGATTAACTATCAGAGATATTATTATAAAATAAAAATTACTAATGAAGGCATATATAGGATTAATTATAATACTCTTATTTCTGCTGGCATACCTATTAATACCATTGATCCCAGGCTAATGCAAATTTATCATAATGGTGAGGAACAATATATATACATTCATGGTGAAAATGATGGATCATTTGATAGTAACGACTTTATAGAATTTTATGCTAAAGGTAATGATGGTAAAATAGATAAATATTTATATAAAAATCCCAATAATCAGGCAAATGACAATTACAGCTTGATTAATGATACTGCTACGTATTTTCTCACTTGGAATACTTCACTTAATAATAAACGTCTTGCTCTTTATAAAAACACTAATTATTCATCATATCAAGCAGAATCATATATTTTTTATAATAATAGAATCGATTATACTAGTTATTACTATCCTGGTGCCATAGATGATGCTGGATTATCAGACTTCGATTATACTCAAGCAGAGGGTTGGTTCGATGCTACCATGAGTATTAATAGTTCTCAGCCAGGTGTACCACAGAATTATTCTAAACAAATTCAAACCATCCTCCCCTATAATTCTGGACCACTATCAAGCATTAAAATAATGATTACTGGTCAATCTAATTATCTTGGTTATCCACATCATTTAAAAGTTAATTTCCTTTCTAATACTATTGATACCATATTCACTGGCTACAAAAATATCCTTATTGAGAATAATTTCTCTACTTCTTCTCTTTCAAATAATTTGAATATTAATTTCACTCTACCGAGTGATCTCGGTGCTACTGTTGATAGAATAGCTATATCATATATTGATGTTTCATATCCTAGATTACCAAATTTTAATAATTCTTATGTTTTAAAATATAAACTAAAAGATAATGGACAATTAGTGAGATACATACATTTCACTAATGTGGCTGGTAATAATAATGATACTCTAATAACATATGATATTATCAATAATAAAAGAATTTTTTCCACAAAAAATAATAATATTGTAGATATATGCATTGCGATGAATGGTAATGATGCTGAATTATTTAGCTCTACAGAGAGCAAAATAAATATTATTTCTCAACTAATTCCTGTTAATGGCACAGGAAAATTTACAAACTTTCAAATGCTAGGACTCAATAGAGCTGATTATATTATTATCACTCATCCTAATTTAATTAATAGTGCAAATAATTATGCTAATTATAGAGCTATAACTGGCTATTCTCCTATTGTAGCAAATGTAGATGAGTTGTATGATCAATTCGCATATGGTATAGGAAAGCACCCATTAGGTATTCGTAATTTCCTCAGATATGCATTGGCTAACGCAGATGTAGAAATAAAAGGTGTATTTTTGATAGGTAAACCATACAAGGCTGGTGAAGGGACTAACTATCGTAATAATGCAACTATTTATGCTCAAACATTAGTGCCATCTATGGGCAATCCACCATCAGATCAATTATTTCTATCAGGTATAATTGATACATTATATCAACCTGCAATACCTATTGGTCGATTAGCTGCTCGTACTTCTATTGATGTAGATGCTTATCTACAAAAAGTCATTGACTTCGAAAATGAAATGAAGCTGCCATATAATGCTAATCTACCAATGGACCAACAATGGAGAAAAAAAGTCTTACATTTTGCTGGTGGTTCAGACATAAATCAAATGAATCAATTTTTAACTTATTTGAACCAATATAAAACAAAAATTGAGAATCCTTATTTTGGTGGCAACGTATGGACTTTTACAAAAAATACTAGCGACCCAATAACTCAAAGTTTAAGTGATAGCATTAGATTTCTAGTAGATCATGGAGTAATACTAATGACATTCTTCGGCCACGCTGCTGGTCAAGGTTTCGATATCAGCATAGATGATCCTACTGCTTATAATAATTATAAACGCTATCCTTTTATTTTAGCCAATTCATGCTTTGTAGGTGATTTATTTCAAGTATCTGCTTCTGCTAGTGAACAATTTGTTTTAATTCCTAATAAAGGAATGATTGGATTTTTAGGCACTAACACTGCTTCTTATGCTACTTATTTACATCTATTTAGTAATAAATTTATCAGTCATTTATCCTATGAATCATATGGTAAATCTATTGGTGAAATAATGAAAAACACTATTAGAGATATTCAAGCACCTAATGATTATTATAAAAAAGTTATTTGCTATGATTTCATCCTACATTGTGATCCAGCTATCAGATTAGGAATTGATAGTTTACCCGATTATATGCTTAATAATCAAAGAGTTTTTACTCAACCAAATATTATAAGTAATGAAATAGATTCATTCAAATTATTTGTTGTTACACATAATTTAGGTAAAGCTATCAATGATTCTATTTTCTTAGAAATTATAAGAGATTTCCCTGATAATACAAGTGAAAATTATATAAAAAGAATAGCTGCACCCTACTATCAAGACACTATCATATTCACTATACCTACTAAAGCTATTAAAAGTATAGGCATGAATAAATTAAAAATTACGATAGATGCATATAATACTGCTATAGAAAATAATGAAAATAATAATACAATAGAATACATACTATGGATTAATTCATATGATGCTGTACCTATCTATCCATACGAGTTTGCAGTAATTCCAGATACTTTTGTTACCTTAATAGCTTCTTCTGGCAATCCTTTTCCATCATTGAATAAATATATTTTCGAGATAGACACTACTATATATTTTAATAGTCCTTTTAAGGTACAAAGTCCTATTATAGAACAAGCTGGAGGTATCATACAATGGCAATTACCATTTGATATGTTACAATTGCCAGACAGCACAGTTTATTATTGGCGAGTGAAAACTATATCATCATCCTATTGGAGAAATAGCTCTTTTCAATTCATCAAAAATAGAAGAGGATGGGGACAAGCACATTTCTTTCAATTCGAAAATAACGATTACATTTACATGACTACACATAGGCCTACTAGAAGCTTTAACTACATAAACACTATAGTAAATATATCAGCTAAAACTGGCTATTATCCATATATTCCTTGGTATGAGGAGTGGTATAGAATTAATAATGCACTAAAAGGACAATGGTCATGCACAAATAATGGTGGTCATGGGATGAAATTTGCTGTTTTTGATACTATCTCTGTAAATCCTTGGCCTAATACTGACCCTGATAATGATGGTCTCGGCCCTTATGAAGCACTTAATTGCAGAGATTACATTTATTATGATTTTGATTTTTTCACTACTGATAGCATTTGGCAACAAAGAATGGTCAATTTCATTAATGCTGTTCCAGATGGATACTACATTTTAGCTTTCAGTCATAGAAATCATAATGCTCAGAATTACCCAGAAAATCTTTATCAAGCTTTTGAGAGCTTTGGTTCTGCTATGATACGATCTATCCCCAATGATCATCCTTATATTATTTTTGGCAGAAAAGGATATCCTATAGGCACTGCTGATGAAACGGTAGGTTCAGATATTACTAGTATCATCACAGACTCATGGGATATAGCTACTAAATGGGAAGAGGGTTCTATGCTATCACCATTAATAGGTCCAGCCCAAGAGTGGAATAGTATTCACTGGCGAGTACGTAGCTTTGAGAATGGTCCATTAATTGACACTGTGAGATTATTTGTATTAGGTGTGAGAGAAAATGGTACCATAGATACTTTAATTTCGAACGTTAGACCTATCGCAGATTCATTAGATATTTATAATCTAGATCAGCAGATTTCTGCAGATACTTATCCATATTTGAAATTACTTATGAAATCTAAAGATGATGCACTGCATACAGCACCCCAACCTATACGTTGGCAAGTTTTATATACACCAGTTCCTGAAACTGCAATACTTGATTTCACTCAAAATTATTCTTTTTATAAAGATACCTTGCAAGAGGGAGAAACTGGAAAATTAAAAATATCGACAAAAAATATAAGTTCACAAGATTTCCAAGATTCTCTATGGGTGAAATATTGGATTAAAACTAATACTAATGAAATATTAAATTTAGATTTGAGAAAAACTCGCCTCCACCCTGCTAATGATATTTTAACAGATAGTATAAATTTTCAAACTATCGGACTAAATGGCATCAATCAATTATGGGTAGAGTTTAATCCTATTAATCCTCTCACAAATAATTATTTTGAATTAGAACAAACACACATTAATAATATTGCTAATATTCCTTTTTTTGTTAGCAAAGACAAAATAAATCCTTTATTAGACGTTACTTTTGATGGAGTGCACATCTTAAATGGTGATATTGTAAGTGCAGAACCACATATTAAAATTACTGTAAGAGATGAAAATAAATTTCTCAAATTAGATGATACCAGTGCTATTACAGTTTTCTTAAAGCGACCTAATGCTACAGATTATGAAAGAATTTATTTTGTAGAATCTAATACATATAAATTACTATTCACTCCTGCTAATGATCCAAATACTAATGTTTGCTATATAGATTGGTATGCCAAATTTAATAAAGATGGAGTATATGAATTACGGGTACAAGCTAGAGATCGCAGTAATAATCTAAGTGGTATCAATGATTATACTATAAAATTCGAAATTATACAAAAACCAGCTATTACTTATCTAACAAATTGGCCTAACCCATTTAGCACTCAGACACATTTCGTATTTACTCTTACTGGCAGTAAGGTTCCCGAATATTTTACTATTCAAATAATGACAATTTCTGGTAAAATAGTAAAAGAAATCTCAAGAGAAGAATTAGGTCCTTTACATATTGGGAGAAATATAACAAGCTATACTTGGGATGGTAGAGATATGTATGGCAATTTACTAGCAAATGGTGTATATCTTTACCGTG
>JAGPGB010000073.1 GCA_018056215.1 Bacteroidales bacterium
AAAAAATAAATTTATGAAAAGCAAAGTTTTGTTATTAACATTATTGTTGTTTGCGAGTGCATATAGCTCATATGCATGCACTAATTTCATTATTACCAAAGGTGCGAGTGCAGATGGTTCTGTAATGATATCATATTCTGCTGATAGTCATGTACATTATGGTGATTTATATTATTCTCCAGCAGCAGTATATCCTGATGGAGCTATGCTAGATGTTTATGAATGGGACACTGGCAAATATTTAGGTAAAATCAGACAGGCCAAAAAAACTTACAATGTCATTGGAAATATGAATGAATATCAGGTAGCTATTGGTGAAACTACTTTTGGTGGTAGAGAAGAATTATTTACTCAGAGTGGTGCTATTGTAGATTATGGCAGCTTGATGTATATTGCTCTACAAAGATCCAAGAGTGCTCGTGAGGCTATACGTGTGATGGCTGAGTTAGTAGCTGAATATGGCTATGCTAGTGAAGGAGAGTCCTTCTCTATAGCAGATAAAAACGAAGCATGGATAATGGAGATGATAGGTAAAGGTGAAGGCGAAAAAGGTGCTGTATGGGTAGCTGTACGCATACCTGATGGCTATGTCAGTGGACATGCTAATCAAGCTCGCATCAGACAATTTACTTTAGCTAATGGTAAAACCTCCATTACAGAGAAAGATTTTAATAAAAAATTATATGATCCTAAAATAGAAATTATCTATTCATCAGATGTTATCGAATTTGCTAGAAAAAAAGGCTGGTTTAGTGGTAAAGATGAAGAGTTTAGCTTTTCAGATACATATCATCCTCTGACATTCGATGGTGCTAGAACTTGTGAAATTAGAGTTTGGAGTATGTTTAGACAAGTAACAGATGGTATGGATGAATATATAGATTATGTTAGTGGCAAAAATCTTTCGCATCGTATGCCACTTTATGTGAAACCTAATAGAAAAATTTCTTTAAAAGATATGATGTCTTTTATGCGAGATCACTTAGAAGGAACTCCTTTTGACATGCGTTTTGATATTGGTGCAGGTCCTTTCCAGTTGCCATATAGATGGAGACCACTAGATTGGACAATCGATGGCCAAAGATATATTAATGAACGAGCTACTGCTACTCAACAAACAGCTTTTAGCTTTATTACACAAAGTCGTAGTTGGTTGCCTGATGAATTTGCTGGTATTATTTGGTTTGGCGTAGATGATGCTGCTAGCTGTGTTTATACACCCATATATTCTGCAAGTAGAAAAGTACCTCATAGCTATGCTCAAGGTAATGGAGCAATGATGAAATGGAGTGATGATGCAGCTTTCTGGGCTTTTAATCAAGTAGCTAATTTCGCTTATACTCGTTATAGGCTTATTCACCCAGATATTGAGAAAAAACAAGATTCTCTCGAAACTGCTTTTATTAATAAAGTTAAAGAAATTGATGCTTATGCCTTGCAATTGCATGAAGTGAACCCTTATCAAGCTATTGATTATGTTTCTACATTCTCTGCTGATAATGCTGATAGATTAGTATTGTATTGGAAAGAATTTTATAAATTTCTTTTCCTCAAATATATGGATGGTAATGTGAAATATGTAGTACCAGGCGAACGTAATCCTAAAGTAGAATGGCCAGGCTATGGTGAAGATTGGTATAGAAGAATAATTCAAGAGACTGGTGATAAATTTAAAGTAATAGAATAATTGCAAAAACTATAAAGATACTATTTTTAAACTTGAATAATATTTATCCTAACATTTTATTAAACATATATTAATTAATTGGAATTTTTATTTTAATTTTGCAACCTAAATTTGTATAAAAACTTTATAAAAAAGGTAATAACATGGATAATGAAGAAATGAAAGACCAGCTATCAATGAATAATGATGCTGATGTTAATAATCCTCAAGCTGAAATCGAAAATACTGATAATAAAGAATTAAAATACCAAATAGAAGAGGTAAGTGAAGAAGAAGAAGAAGATTTCGAAGTAGATGAAGCTGAGAAACAAAGATATGACAAATTAAATTTAGATCAAATAAATGAAGAGTTTGCTAAAGTTTTAGAAAATAATGATTTATCATACATTAGACCACGCGTACTCAGATTGTATGATCTCCATCAAGATATCTATGAGAATGAACTAAAAACTATATCCGCTATTAGCGATGATGAGCAAAAACAAAAAGCAGAAGAATTACTTCATTATAAAAAAGATGCTTTTGATAAACTATGGAAACAATATTTAGATAGAAAAAAATTACTAAAAGATCAATATCTGCAATCTCTCGAAGATAACTATCAAAAAAAATTAGCTATCCTCGAACAATTAAAAAATATCATTGACAATAATGAAATTCCACTAAAGGAAGCTTTTGATCATTTCAATAAAATACAAGAAGAATGGAAAGCTATCGGTGCTGTACCACATAATAAAGCTAATGACCTATGGATGCGATTTAATCATTATGTAGATCAATTTTATAAAAAAGTTGAACTACTAAAAGAAATGATAGAAATCGACCAACGAAAAAATTTAGAAGCTAAAATAGAACTTTGCGAAAAAGCTGAATCTCTACTTATGGATAAGTCTATCTCTACAAAAGAAGCTTATAGACAAGTTTATGAACTTTTCGATCAATGGAAACAAATAGGTCCTGTACCTAAAGATAAAAAAGATGAAATATGGGAAAGATTCCAAGCTGCTTTAGATAAAATTAAAGAAAATTACCGTGGCTCCATAGAATCTCAAAAACAACGTAGAGAAAGTAACCTGGAAGCTAAAAAAGCCATCATAGATAAAATGAAACAAATACTTTCCGAAGAAATAACTACTCACGACCTATGGCAGAAAAAAACTGCTGAAGTTCAAGATTTATTCAATGTATGGCGATCTATAGGCCCAGTGCCACAAGAGTTTAATGAAACTATCTGGAAAGAATTTAAGTCATTGGTAGATAAATTTTATCAAGATAAAAAAGAATATTATGAAATTCTAAAAACTGAATGGCAAGAAAATTATAATAAAAAATTAAGCATAGTTAAACAAGCCGAAAATTTAGTAAATAGTAATAACTGGAAACAAGATACACAAACTATTCAAAAATTACAAGAAGAATGGAAAAAAATTGGCTTCATCCCTTCTGAAAAAAATGAATATCTATGGCGTAGATTCAGAGCTGCATGTGATCAATTCTTTGCTAATAAAGAAATGTATTTCGCTAATCTCTCTACTCAAGAAATTGAAAATTTATCAAAAAAAGAAGCTATACTTAAAGAGCTAGATGAATTCCAATTTAATAATAATCCTAAAGAAGATATAGAACGTCTAAAAAATATACAACGTCAATGGTACGAAATAGGTAATGTACCATATAAAGATAGACAAAGAATACAAGATGCTTTTAGACAAAAAATAAATCAACTTTTTGACCAACTAAAAGGTGGCAGAACAGATGAGAGTGATGAAGATTTTAAACAACGATTAGAAAATATACTAAATAATAATAGTAATAGTGGTATCAAAGAAGCTAAAAGTGAACTTTATAATATTAATAATCAAATTAAAAAATTACAATCAGATATTCAAACCTGGGAAAATAATCTTTCATTCTTCAAAGCCTCTGCTAATGCTGAATTACTTTTACAAGAATATATCAAAAAAATTGATAATGCTAAAGCTGATCTGAAATTTTTAGAAGAAAAAGCAAAATATCTAAGACAAGCTTTAGATTCTTCTGAAAAAAAATAAAACTATATTTAAACAAAATATTAAATTACAATTTAGCTTAAAATATTACATAATTTATTTGTAATTTAGCTATATAATGTGGAGAATGTGAATAATGTTTTATTATCCTGATGATTTACCTAATAAAATATATTTTGATTTTATAATCGACAAGTTAGCTACCTATTGTGAATCGCAATATGGTAGAGAACTTATCAAAAATATTAAACCTAGCTCTGATATTAATGAGATTTTTCAAGAATATGAAGTACTAAAATTAATTAGCAACTACATACAAACAAATAATGTTTTTTCAACTAAGATAGATGGTGATATACGCCATGAGTTAGAGATTATCTATAATGAAGGCTTTGCTATTACTACAGCAATGCTAAATCCTTTACTGCAATTGTTAAGTATTTATAAACAATTAAATAAAATATTATCAAGTAAAGAGATGCATTTGCTAAAATCTAAACATGTTATATTTGAAGAATCAGATTATATATTAGAGAAACTGAAGAATATATGGTCTTATGAAGGATTTATTAGAGATGATGCATCAAATGAGTTAGCATCTATCAGACGTCGTATTGATAGCATGCAACGAAACATAGATAAACGAATAAATGAAATTGCTAAAAATTGGCAAAAGCAAGGAATCATAGCTGACGACGCTAATATTACAATTCGCGATCATAGATTAGTAATACCTATAACTCCAGAAGCAAAAGATACTATCAAAGGCATTATAATAGATGAATCTGCAACGGGACAAACTATTTATGTAGAACCTCAAGAAGTATTTGAATTAAATTCTGCACTGCAACGACTATATATTGATGAAAAAAAAGAAATATATCATATACTGAGAACCTTTACAGATGAATTAATTCCCCATATAGATAAACTGCTCCTGATAATAGATGAAATAGCATATTTTGATGTTATAAAATCTAAATATTTATGGAGTATAGAATATGACGCTACTATACCAGTAATCTCAGATATACCACAAATAACATTAAGAAATGCTTACCATCCTTATTTATATAGCATACTTAAAGAACATAATAAAAAAATTGTACCATTAAATTTGACTATTTCCAATGAAAATAGATTTGTAATCATAAGTGGTCCTAATGCTGGTGGCAAATCTGTAGTGCTACTAACCGTTGCAATAATACAATGGATGAGCCAATGTGCGATACCAATTACTGCTAGCGAAGGCTCTAGCATAGGTTTATTTCATAAAATATTTATGGATATGGGAGATAATCAATCTATAAAAGATGAATTAAGTACCTATGCCAGCCATTTATTAAATATGAAATTTATCATAGATAATGCCGATGATAATTCATTAATTATTATGGATGAATTAGGTACAGGCACTGAACCTATAATGGGTGGTACTATCGCAGAGCTTGTCATAGAAGAATTATACAAAAAAAATAGTTTCGCTATCATTACTACACATTTTCATAATTTGAAACTTTTGCCAATGAAATATTCTCAAATGCAAAATGCCGCTATGCTCTTTGATAATGAAACATTTAACCCAACTTTTATTTTATCTCAAGGTATACCAGGCAACTCTTTCACATTGGAAATAGCTCACAAAGTAGGTTTGCCAGATAAAATCATAGAAAAAGCTAAAACTCAACTCGGCGATAATAGAATAGAAACTGAGAAATTATTGGTATTTTTAGAAAACGAAAAACGTAAATTAGAAGAACAAAAAAATCAACTATATATTGCTCAAAATTTTGTAACTGATTTGATAAAAAAATATCAAGAAAATATAGAATTTCAAAAGAAAAAACAAAATTACTTAGCTAAAAAGACTAAAAATGAAATAGATGAAATTTTCGATAAATCAAACAAAATTATCGAAAATACTATACGAGAAATCAGAGAATCTAATGCTGATAGAGAAAAAGTAAAAAATGCAAGAAAAGAATTAGAATCTGAAAAGAAAAGTATTAATGAAAAAATAAATAATTTATTCGTAGATAAAGATACATCTGAAGACCAAAAAACAATTTTTAATGTAGGCCAATTAGTAAAAATAAAATTAACGGGAGAAATAGGAGAAATAATAAGAATATCTGATAATCAATTAACTTTAGTGGTTGATAATAAAATTTTACAAATAAATGCAGATGCAGTAGAAGCATTAAATAAAAAATTAGAAAACGATACTAAAAGGATCAAAGTTAATATAGTCAGTAGAACAGAAAATTTCAGTACAACATTAGATATACGAGGCAATACAGTAGAAGATGCTATAAATAAATTAGATAAATACCTTGATCAAGCATTATTAATAGGAGTTCC
>JAGPGB010000074.1 GCA_018056215.1 Bacteroidales bacterium
TAATAATCTAAAAAGTTTAATTTTAAAAACAAAATTTAAAGTTGATGCTCCAGTTTATTTAGGCGGACCAGTTAAAGAAAATAAAATTTTTGTATTACATAGATTAGGTGAAATAGTTCCTAAAAGTATAGAAATAATCCCAGGGCTTTGGTGGGGTGGCGATACAAGAGTATTATATGATTTGATAAATAGTGGCATTGCCAATGATAATAATCTTAGAATTTTTCAAGGATATAGCTCTTGGGCACCTATGCAGCTG
The DNA here is from genome assembly GCA_018056215.1 of Bacteroidales bacterium. Taxonomy (GTDB): domain Bacteria; phylum Bacteroidota; class Bacteroidia; order Bacteroidales; family DTU049; genus DTU049. The sequence goes on from JAGPGB010000074.1 coordinate 260, forward strand.
AAAGAAGAAATGAAAAAAAATTATTGGGCTGTCACAGAGCTTGATATAGATGAAATCTTTGAAATGCCAATAAGATTTATGTGGAATAAATGTGTAGAAAAATTAGGTGCAGATTATGAATTTTGGCAACATATTCCAGAAAATCCTGCATTAAATTAAACTTTGTTTTTTTCAAACTAAATTAAATGATTAATTTAGTTTTAAATATTGCTTTTCAAAATTATAAGAAAAATTATTATCTAAACATTTATTTATAAATATTTTATTTAGTATTTTTTCTCCCACTGGCATACTAAAAATTATTAATTTTGATAAAAAATGTCTTTAGCTAATTTATTATTGAGAATAATAGGATGGAGAGTGGTAACAGATGAAGATATAAGCAAATATGACAAGGCTGTTCTCATCATGTCGCCACATACTTCAAATAATGACTTTATCATTGGTTGGTTAGCATTAAAAAAATTAAATGTAAAAGCTAAATTTATTATTAAAAAAGAATTATTTTTTTTCCCATTATCTGTAATATTAAAGTCTTTAGGAGCATTACCAGTAGATAGGGAAAATCCTAAAAAATTACCTATAGAATTAATAAATATAATAGACAAATCGTCTAATATGTGGTTAATAATAACACCAGAAGGCACTAGAAAACCCGTCTATCATTGGAAAAAGGGATTTTATTATATTGCTCAGAAAACTGATATCCCAATCATTCCTTCTTTTTTAGATTATGACAAAAAAGTAGCACATGTTTTGCCTGCATTTCATCCAACTGGAGATTATGACAAGGATATGCTACCTTTTATTGAAATCTTAAAGAATGTTATTCCAAAAAATAAAGATAATTTTGTCTTACCTAAAAAATAAATGATGCGAGAAAGTAATTTTGTAGCTTTATTTAGATATCCTAAAGATTGGATCGATGATCTCATAAATGAAATTAATCTAGCAAAAAATTGGATATATATTGAAATTTATAGATTTGTTAATGACCCTACAGGTATCAGAGTTAGAGACGCCTTAGTAGAAAAAGCTAAAGAAAAAGTAAAAATTTACGTGCTTGTAGATAGCTATGGTGCTAAATCAGATACAAATTTTTTTAAACCTTTGTTAGATGCTGGGGGAATGGTTCGTTTTTTTACACCTATTCCTATTTCATTAGCTATTTTTTCAGAAGCTCATCGTAGAAATCATAGAAAAATTATCATAATTGACCAGATATCTTACTTGGGTTCAGCGAATATTTCTAACTATTCTCTTGGATGGAGAGAAAGCATTTTTAAGTTTAATGATCCCAAATTAGCTAATAGATTAATCTACTTTGTAAAACTAAATTTCAAACATTATAAAACATATACTTTTAATCAGAAAAAATTTCATAGTATTCATAATGTAAATGGGATGGAGCTGATACGTGATATACCATCCATCTGGAAACAACGTGTTAGAAAAAAACTTAATTGGCTCATAGATAATGCTAATAAATCTATTCAAATAGCTACACCATATTTCCTACCTATGGGTTCTACTATTGATGCATTGATAGATGCTGCTACACGTGGAGTTTATACTGAAATTTATTTACCTTTCAGAAGTGATGTTAACTCTATGGATGTTCTTAGAAATTATTATTTAGGAAAATTGTGGAAAGCTGGTATAAAAATATTTTTTTATTTACCCACTAATTTACATGCCAAATTACTTTTGATAGATAATGAAAAATATATGATAGGTAGTAGTAATTATGACTATAGAAGCTATCTATATATGCACGAAATTAATATGCTAGCAAAGGATCCAGTAGTAGTAAATGAATTGAATAAATATTTCGATGAATTGAAGCAAGATAGCAATGAGTTTGATTATGATAGATGGCGAGAGAGACCTATGTTAGATAAATTAATAGAAAAAATCTTAATCCCTTTTAGATTTTTATTTTGAATTTTATTTCTCAAAAATATTATAATTTTGACAGATTTTTGATTTGAAATTTCTATATACTTCAAAAAAATATTTTTAAACAATTATGAAAAAATTTATTTTATTAATTTGCATATCATCATTTACTATAGCATTATTTTCTCAAAATCTTAGTTCTAATAATCCTAAAGCTATAAAATATTATAATGATGGAATAAAATTTTATGAGAATTACGAAAGTTTAAATGCTTTAAACAAATTCAAAAAAGCAACAGAGATAGATCCACAATTTATTGAAGCGTATCTGTTGATAGCTCAGATATATAGCGATTTAGAGATATATGATTCATCTATTGTATATTATAAAAAAGCTATTGATATAGATAAAGATTTTTTCCCCAATGCATATATGATAATTGCTAAAATTAGCTATATGATAGGAAAATATTCTGATGCTGTGACCTATCAAGAGCAATATTATCATCATCCTAAATTATCTGATTTCCAAAAAAATAAAGCTGAGTTGGAGTTAGATTTATATCGTGGAGCATTAGAATTATACAATAATCCTGTCCCTTTCACTCCAGTTAATTTAGGCGTTAATGTCAATTCTAATTATTCTGAATATTCACCTGCATTGACTATCGATGATAGTACAATAATCTTTACTAGGAAAATACCAAGCATAGATAATAAAAATGAGCAAGAAGATTTTTTCCAAAGTATTAAATTAAAAAATGGACAATGGTCTAAAGCAGAGCCTCTGCAAGGGGAATTGAATACTAACAATAATGAAGGAGCTCATACAATATCTGCTGATGGTAAAATAATCTATTTCACAGCTTGTAATAGAAGTGATGGTTATGGTAGTTGCGATATTTATAGAAGCTATAAAAGAGGCAATATATGGACAAAAGCAGAGAATGTGAAAGAGCTAAATTCAGAAACCTGGGATAGCCAGCCAAGTTTATCAGCCGATGGTAAAACAATTTATTTTGCTTCTGCTAGAAGTGGTAATATGGATATATATGCCTCACAATTGTTAGATAATAATAAGTGGAATAAACCGACCAGATTAGCTAATAATATTAATACTGCTAAATCAGAGTTGACACCATTTATCCATCCTGATGGTAAAACATTATTTTTTGCTTCTGATGGACATGGCGGTATGGGCAAATACGATATTTTTTATACTCAGAAAATTAATGATACTTTGTGGACAAATCCAATAAATATAGGCTATCCAATAAATACAAATAAAGATGATGCTTTTTTATTTGTAAATGCTAATGGTAATAAAGCTTTTTTTGCTTCAGAAATGTCAGGTGGCTTTGGTGGCTATGATATTTATATGTTTGAGCTACCTAAAAATATAATTTCTAATCCAGTTACATATTTTAAAGGTTTAGTATTAGACAATAACAATAATAATCCTATAACCAATGCTGTTGCAGAATTATACTCTTTAAATGATGGTTCATTAAAAGGAAAAGCAAAAACAGATTATGATGGCACATTTATATTACCTTTACCTACTGGTACATCTTATGCACTAAATGTAAGTGCAGAGAATTATCTTTTTTATAGTGAACATATAGAACTCATGGAGACTAGAGATTCTTTGCATCCTTTTATTAAATATATTTATCTGAAATCTATTCAAAAAGACCAAACCATGGTACTTAATAATATTTTATTCGATTTTGATAAATCAACATTAAGGCCCGAATCTTATGTGGAATTAGAAAAATTATATAAATTTTTGATAGAAAATCCTAATTTAATAATTGAAATCGGTGGACATACAGATAATAAAGGAACTAAAGAATACAATCTATTACTTAGTGAAAAAAGAGCTAAAGCAGTTTATGATTACTTGATTAGCAAAAATATTAATCCAAGTAGGTTAAAATATAAAGGCTATGGAGATACAAAGCCAATAGCAGACAATACTACAGAAGAAGGTAGGCAATTAAATAGAAGGACTGAAATTAAAATTCTGAATAATTGATCAATTTATAAAAGTATTTCAAATATAATTGAAATATGGTTTAATATAAAGAGAATTTTTATAATATTTAAACGAAGATTACCTGATATTTAAATATTTAGCAAAAATATGATACTGATTATAATAATTTTAAAAATGTTTAAAATAAGTAATGATATATTAATTTAAAATAATAATGATCAATATATTGCTAAATTTAGATTATAAGAAGAATAAATGAAAAATTAATTTTTATAAAATATTTCTATATAATTTTGATTAATAATGATTTTGAATATTAAAAAATTATTAATTAAATATCATTACTTATTTTAAACAATAAATTTTTTATTATCTAAAATGCTTATTGACAGATAGATATGAATTAATTAAAAGAATTAAATTTTTTGTTACTTCCTATCCTCTACCCTACCTGTATCGTATAACAAATATTTGTTATTTATCAATATAATGTATTAAAAACATCTCCAGTTTTGCCCATTTCGATAGCATCTTTTAGTTCTTTGTCTACATTATAAATATTATAATAGTAGCCACTAATACCATATAAATAGCGAGCAATAGATGCTTTTAGCACAGTTTGAATAAAATTTTTAGATTTTTCTAGTTCAGTACTATCTATTTCTATATCGTTATTTTTAGCATAATTCAAAAAATCATTAAACAATTTATCAGTAATTACATATTTTTCTCTAAAAATTTCTTTAGTAGGATAGTTTTTGAGTAATTGGTTCCTGATATTACCCATATTATCGATAGCAAACATATTGTATATATTTTTTCTAACTAATTGATTAGTAAGTTTAAAATTCATAGATGTGTCTAATGGTATAAAAACATCTGGCATAATGCCACCGCCGCCATAAACTGTACGTTTTTTTAATAATGTTAAATATTTCAATGAATCTGGGAAATGAATAGAATCTGGATGCATAAGTTCACCTTTTTTCAGACGATTTTCAATATCTTTATAATATTCATCGCTATTTTCATAAGGTTTTTGTATACATCTACCTGTAGGAGTATAATATTTAGCTACAGTAAGTCTTATCAAAGAGCCGTCATTCAAATAATATGGATTTTGAACTAATCCTTTACCAAAAGTACGTCTACCCATGATGATAGCTCTATCCCAATCTTGTAAAGCTCCAGAAACTATTTCGCTAGCAGATGCACTACGTTCATCCACAAGCACAATAAGTTTCCCCTTTTCATAATCTCCTCTAATTGTTGAATTATACTTATTCTCTGGAGTATTTCTTCCTTTAGTATATACAATCAACTTACCAGCATCTAAAAATTCATCAGCTAATTGCACTGCTGTAGCTAAAAAGCCACCACCATTACCACGAAGATCTAGAACCAAAAAATCGATATTATTTTGTTTTAATTCATTAATATTAGTTTTAAATTCTTCAATAGTTGTACGAGCAAATCTATCTATTTTAATATAAGCTACTCCAGGCTCTATCATATAAGCAGCATTTATAGAATTGAGAGGAATTTTATCTCGAATAATTGTGAAATCTATTAAATCATCTTTACCAGGACGTTTTACGGTTATTTTAGCAGAAGTACCTTTAGGACCTCTGAGTTTTTTAGTTACATATTCATTTGTTACGAAATCTCCATAAGCAATAGAATCATTTATTTTTATAATTTTATCACCAGGGAAAATACCTACTATCTCTGCAGGACCACCAGCTATAACTTCAATAATATTTATAGTATCTCTAATAATTTGAAATGTAACTCCAATACCTTCGAAACTCCCTAATAATGGCTCCTCTACGGCTTTTACGTCTTTAGCTGATATATAAACACTGTGCGGATCTAATGCTGACAACATAC
>JAGPGB010000075.1 GCA_018056215.1 Bacteroidales bacterium
AGGACTAAATGTAGAATATTATTTAACTACTAGAAAAGAAAAACAAAATTTCAGTGCCCATGATCATATCCTTATTGATGATATGAAAAAAAATATTGAAGAATGGACTCAACGTGGTGGCATAGGTATATTACACACTTCTACTAAACAAACAATTAATGAATTACAAAAGTTTATTCAATAATTTTTTTTGTAATTGAACATTTTTGCAAATATCTTACATAGTAAGACAATGATTTTATCTCAGAAAAAATTCTTTTTAGTTTAATACATTTATATTTATCAGCTTTTTAAGATGGTAAATCTTTATTCATTAATTTTGCAAAATATTTAAAATTTGTAAATGACTTTAAATGATTTAGATATTGGACAGAGTGGATATATAGTAAAGATTAGGGGCAATGAGACTTTTCGTCATAGATTAATGGAGATGGGGTTTAAAACTAATGAAAAAGTTACTCTATTACACAAAGCACCATTAAATGATCCATTGTTGTTTCAAGTGATGGGATCTAAAGTATCTCTTAGACGAAGTGAAGCAATTAATATCGAAATCACTACTGAAGAAGAGTTGCAAGAGTTAGAAAATGTGGATACTTTATCGACAAATATTAATCATCTCATCACAAAGAGAAGTAAAAATATTGAAGTAGCTCTAATAGGTAATCCCAATTCTGGGAAAACCACTATTTTTAATTATGCTAGTCGTGCCCATGAGCACGTAGGGAATTATGCTGGTGTAACTGTAGATGCCAAAACTGGCATTATAGAATATAGAGATTACAAAATCACATTAGTAGATTTACCTGGCACATATTCACTACAAGTTTTTTCACCTGAGGAGGCTTATGTGCGTCATTATTTACTTCAAAAAATGCCCGATGTTATTATTAATGTGATAGATGCTAGCAATTTAGAACGTAATATGCTACTAACTACTCAACTAATGGAACTGGATTATCCTATGGTTATAGCGCTCAATATGTTTGATGAATTATCTAAAAAATCTGCCAAATTAAACGTAAATAAACTTAGTGAGATGCTCAAAATACCTATTATTCCTACAATAGGTAATAAGAATAAAGGCATTGATGTACTATTGGATGCTGTGATCGATAGATATGAATCTAAATTAACTGTTAAAAGTGTCGTTCATTTCCCACTACCTATAGAAAATTGTATAGATAAAATTGAAAATGAAATTGCTAAAACAAATTTCACTAAATCTGCTATATCTACACGCTTCGTAGCTATTAAATTATTAGAAAAGGATCCAGAATTTCTGCGTCTAATAAAGCGAAATGAGTATGCCTCTCTGAAACATATAGTAGATAAATGTATAGAAAGTATAGAAAAACAATATAATCAACCATCTGAATTTCTATTTACTGATATTAGATATGGTTTCATAAAAGGAGCATTGAAAGAGACATTAACATATTCACAAGATGATTCTGATAAAGGTATTGATAAACTAGATAGAATATTAACACACAAAATTTGGGGAATACCTATATTCCTTGCTTTTTTGTATATTATGTTTTTTTCTACATTTTATTTAGGTAGTTTTTTGCAAAATTGGATGAATTTAGGAATAGATTGGATTAAAGTATTACTTTCTGGACTTTTGCCCACATCAATTTTTAAAGATTTATTAATAGATGGTATCATAACAGGTGTAGGTAGTGTATTAGTATTTTTACCAAATATTGTTATTCTATTTTTATTTATTGCTTTTATGGAGGATACAGGATATCTGAGCAGAGTGGCTTTTCTAATGGATAAATTGATGCATCGCATAGGACTTCATGGCAAATCATTTATTCCTATGATAATGGGATTTGGATGTAATGTACCTGCGATAATGTCTTCTAGAATTCTAGAAAATCCATCAGATAGGAAAATAACCATATTGATAAATCCATTTTTCTCTTGTAATGCGAGATTAGCAATTTATGTTTTAATTATTAATATATTTTTCCCAAATTCATTGGCATATATGCCATTTATACTTTACTTAACAGGAGTTATTATAGCAGCTATTGTAGCTATATTATTTCGAAAATTTTTATTTGCTAAAGAGGCTTCTCCATTTGTAATGGAACTGCCACCTTATAGAATGCCCACATTTAATGCTACAGTCAAACATATGTGGTTTAGAGCATCTATGTATTTGAAAAAAATCGGTACAACTATTTTTATAGCATCTATAGCAATTTGGTTTTTATCTCACTTTCCTATTAAAAATGAAAATACTAAAGAAATAGAAAATCAGATAGCTAATATTACTGATACTCAAGCTAATGCTATTTTATTAGATTCTTTACAAAATCAATTAAATCATGAAAGGATTTCTAATTCATATTTAGCTAAAATAAGCACAGTATTAGAGCCTATATTTAAACCATTAGGTTACGATTGGCATATAATATCTGCACTTATTACTGGCACAGTAGCTAAAGAGCTTATAGTATCAACATTATCTATAGTCATGCCAACAAGAGGGTCCATCGCTCAGATACTATCGCCTCCAGCAGCGGCAGGTTTATTGTTTTTTGCATTACTTTATTGTCCATGTATAGCTACTTTGTCATCTATCAAAAAAGAAACTGGATCTTGGTGGTGGTCTGTATTTGCGGCTATCTATACTACACTTATAGCTTATGGTGTGGCTTTACTAGTTAAAAGTATATTTACATTATTTTATTAAAATTATATTTCAGCTAAAAAATCATTTAATCTCATTTTAAAAAATAAATTTATATTTGCAGTTCAATTAAAACAAAAAAAATTAGAATTATGTCATTAAGGCAAAAGACACGAGAATTAAAAAAACGAATGCAAAATGCTCAACAAGGAGGCGGTATGAGTGCTATAGAGAAGCAAGTATCTATGGGTAAACTCACTGCACGCGAGCGAATTTTAGCTATTCTTGATCAAGATTCTTTTCATGAATATGATTTATTTGTAGAACATGCAGGTAAAGATTTTGATATGGACAAAAAATATTTACCTGGAGATGGAGTAGTTACAGGCACGGGAACTGTAGATGGTCATCCAGTATGTATCTATGCTCAAGATTTCACTGTAGCTGGAGGCTCTCTTGGATATATGCATGCTAAAAAAATTACCAAAATCATGGATCATGCCCTGAAGATGAAAGTTCCATTGATAGGTATTAATGATTCTGGTGGAGCTCGTATACAAGAGGGTGTCAATAGTTTAGCTGGTTATGGAGAAATTTTTTATAGAAATACTATCTCTTCAGGAGTAATACCACAAATTAGTGTTATTTTAGGCCCTTGTGCTGGTGGTGCTGTATACTCTCCTGCTCTTACAGATTTTGTTTTTGTAGTTGATGGCATTTCTAAAATGTTTATCACTGGGCCAGAGGTTATTAAAACTGTATTAGGAGAAGAAATATCTATGGAAGAGCTTGGTGGTGCACGTACTCACGCTTCTATAAGTGGTAATGCTCATTTTTTTGCTTATAATGAATTTGAATGTTTTACACAAATTAAAACTTTATTAAGTTTTATTCCTTGGAATAATTCACATAAACCAGAGATATTCGAAGCTGAAGAGCCAGACACGAAGGAATATAAAATTGCTAAAATATTCCCTAATGATGAAAAAGAACCATATGATGTAAGAGATATTATCAGAGCAATAGCTGATGCAAGCTTTTTCTTTGAAGTACAGGAATTATTTGCACCAAATGTAGTTATAGGATTTGCAAGAATAGAAGGAATGACTGTGGGAATAGTTGCTAATCAACCTTTATATTTAGCAGGTGTATTAGATGTAGATAGCAGCGATAAAGCAGCACGTTTTATACGTTTTTGTGATGCTTTTAATATTCCTATTATTACATTAGTAGATTTACCTGGATATTTACCTGGTGTAGATCAAGAGCATAGCGGTGTAATTAGACATGGCGCCAAAATATTATATGCTTATAGCGAAGCTACTGTTCCTAAAATCACAATAATTCTACGTAAGGCTTATGGTGGTGGGTATATAGCTATGGGCTCTCGTCATTTACAAGCAGATTTTGTCTTTGCTTGGCCTACTGCTGAAATTGCTGTTATGGGACCAGAAGGTGCTGCAAATATTATCTTTAAAAAAGAAATTCAAGAAGCTGAAAATCCAGAAGAGATGAGAAAAAAGAAAGTAGATGAATATAGAGTCAAATTCGCTAATCCATATGTAGCTGCCGCCTATGGCCATATAGATGCTGTTATAGATCCTAAAGATACTCGTATGTATATAGCTCACTCTTTACAAATTTCTACTAATAAAACAGTTATCATGCCTGAAAAAAAACATGGCATTCCTCCATTCTAAAATATTATATTATGGCAAATAAAGAAAATCATATCAATCAAGATATAAAAGAAAATTCTCAGCAATTAGAAGAATTTATGATTAATGATGTTACGTATCTTACTATTATACCTCCTAAATATAAAAAGCGTAAAACTTATTCTAAAAAAGATTTGCATTTAGTATATTCTTTAATCCCTGGTATTATCAAAGGTATTCGTGTAAAAGAAAAAGAAGAAGTACATAAAGGTGATATACTATGCGACTTAGAAGCTATGAAAATGAATAATAAGGTATTAGCTCCTATTGATGGTAAGATAAAAAAAATAAATATCAAGGAAGGTGACAAAGTTGCTAAAGACCAAGTTCTATTTGAAATAAGTACCATAAAAAAATCTAGAATAAAATTATAATTTAATAATTTTTATCACAATATTTGCTTTGTAACCGTGCTAGGATAGAGTGTTTTAATTATGTGTAATGTACATCCCAAATGTAAGGCATGCTCATTTTCTAATGGTTCTTATCAAGAAATTTGGTCAAAAAAGTTAGATAACGCTATTAATACATTATCAATTGGTAAAAATGAAGCTATTTACTTACATTCAAATGATCAATTGCACTATCGTAAAAAAGCCCTTCTTCATGTGGATGCATCCATAATTCCTCCTAAAATTGGATTAATTCAAAATAATGATATAGTTAATATCAATAATTGCCCTTTGCATCTAAAATCAATTAATAAGTTAATTGAGATAATTAAATATTCTCTACCTCATTTTGATAAATTTCCTCTAAAATATATTTTATTTAATGAGAATGCTATAGTGCTTGTAATAAAAGATCATTATAATAAACTACCTAAATATATTGAATTGACTAAAGGAATATTTGCTGAAAGTGATTTTCCTAACTTATATTTACATTTAAATCCAGCTACTGGGAATAAAGTATTTTTAAAAAGTTATCTTTACCCTATCTATGGTTCGACATTCATAAGGAACGATTTAGGTTATTGGTATCATCCTTTGGTTTTTCAGCAACAAATTAGCTCAATCCATATTGAAAGTATAGAAATCGCAATAGATTACTTAAAAAGAAATGAAAATTTGTTAGATTTATATTGTGGTATAGGTATTATGTCTTCTAAAGCAGATCGATATTTCAATAATTTAATAGCAGTCGAGCAATCTCCAGTTTCTATTGAATGTGCTAAAAAAAATTCATTTAATACTAAATTCTATACAGGTAATGTAGAAACAATAATTAATCATATTATTTCAGAAAATTCAATTTTTTTTAATAATTACTGTTTATATGTAAATCCTCCTAGATCTGGTATAGGCGAGCAAGTTATAGAAAAAATACTAAAAAAACCTCCAAAACAAATAGCTTACTTATCTTGTAATCCCAAATCTTTAAATAAAGATTTGATATGTTTAAAAAATCATTATACTATTAATTCTATACATTTTTTTGATTTTTTGCCATATACTAATAATATTGAAATACTGACGCTAATGGAATTAAAATAATGAAAAGGAGTTAAAATTAAATGATTTTAGTAAGCCTTGATATGGCAATTAGCTTGAACATGTTTTTATCATGTTCAAGCTAATTACAATATATAATATTGTTTTATAATATAAAGTTTAATAAATAAAAATAATTATTATTTTTGCAAA
>JAGPGB010000003.1 GCA_018056215.1 Bacteroidales bacterium
GATTGCAATAGCAGTCATGTGATAAAAAATGGTCTGCAGCATGGTGTACAAAATTATCTCTGTAAAACTTGTGGAAGACAATTCAGAGTAACCACTGGCACTTTTATGTATGGCATTCATCACAGAGATAAAATGCTCGAATACATCAAATGTATGTCTGCAGGAATGACATTGAGAGAATGTGCTAAAAATGTAGGTATTTGTCTGCAAACAAGTTTCTTTTGGCGTCACAGAATATTATGTGCTTTGCAATCTTTTGAAGACAACGTCAATTTCTTTGGAGTAGTAGAATTAGAGGAGCTACTAATGAATTACTCTGAAAAAGGTAAAAAGAAAAGAGAAAAGAAAGAGTTAAAAAAGTTAAAGAAAAAGAAGCCAACGAAAGTGGCAGTATTGGCTGCCACAGATAGAAGTGGAAATATTTTGTTCAAAAAATTAGAAGACAATAGAGTGCAAGCTGACCACGTATCTGATTTTTTAAAATCTCGAATATCAAATGATTCAGTGGTATGCGGCAGTAATAAGAAAGCGTTCAAGACAGTAACTGCTGAGCACATCAAACACAAAGAGATAACTAACAAAAATAAGATGAAACAAGGTATATACAGCGTGTCAACTATTCATAAGAAGATAACAAATTTTGTTAGCTGGATATATTATAAGTTTCGTGGAGTGGCGACGAAGTATTTGACAAACTATATAATGTGGTTTGTAGTGAAGGGGAAGTATTTGGCGGAGAAGATAATAGAAGATACAGGGAGAATGCTGAACTTGGCAGCGTCGGATAGGAGGGCGTGGGAGCGGTACAGTGCTCTGATGTCATTAACATATTTATTTTATAACATTTAAACATTTTCACAATCTCTTTTCCCTTCACTTTATTTTATCCTTATTATTCTAATTACTTGTATTGTTAAATCAACTGTTCAAAAATTGTTAGAACAGCAATTATATTAGGTATTATTTTTGTACAAATTTTCTAATATGATTTTTACTGCTACTTCATTATATTTCTCTATATAGCAAATAACCTGCTATGATAATAAATATAAAATTGGGTAACCATGCTGCTACAAATGGTGGTAGCACTCCTGCTACACCATATGATACACTAATTTGTTGGAATAAAATATAACCAAAGCTCAATGTCAATCCTATAGCTAGATTAAAACCTAATCCTCCGCGTCGTTTGTTAATTGATAATGCTACTGCTATTATTGTTAATATTACTGCAGCGAATGGTGATGCAAATCTATTTTGTCTTTCTACTAATAATTCATTTATATTTTCTGCTCCTCTTTGTTTTTGTCTTTTTATGTATTTATTCAATTCATTGAAATTCATAGTTTCTAACAGTGTCGTTTCATATGCTAGGTCATTAGGTGTTATGGGCAATACTGTATCAATAGTTTTATATCTTTGCAATTGTTCCGTACTGTCTTTGATTTTTCTAATTACTACATCGTCTAATTGCCATTTATTAGTGCTATTGTCATATTTTATAAATGAAGACATCATTTTTTGTTTCACTCCAGTTTTATAGTCAATATTATCAATTGAGAGAAATGTGCCTTCATAGTCTTTGACATCCCAATTTGCTAAGTACAAATAAGTATTTTTATCTAGTTGCAGGTGTATTTGTACTTCTTTTGTTTGAGGATTTCTTTTCACGTAAGTGTTTTCGAAATTAATTCTTCTTTGATTTGCTGGTGGTAAAATAAAATTTTGTAAAAAAAATGAAAATATTGCTAATAAGATACTGACAGCAAGGTAAGGTTTTAAAATTCTTCTAAAATCTATTCCTACGCTATACATAGCAATTATTTCAGATTTATTTGCTAGTTTAGATGTGAAAAATATGACTGAAATGAAAATGAATAATGCTGAAAATAAATTTATAAAATAAGGAATAAAATTTAAATAATATTGTGTGATTATAAGGGATACTGGGGCATCTTTAGCAATGAATTTATCTATTTTTTCTGATAAATCAAAAGCAATAATTATGAATATCAATAAAGTAATAGTTAATAAAAAAGTACTAATAAATTTTTTAGCTATATAAAGATCGATTTTTTTAATTTTCATAATCTTTTCATATAGGTTTCTATTGCTCTAGGATAATATTTATCGTAGTCACCTTGCATAATGTGATAACGTATTTCTTGCATCAATCTTATATAAAATGCTAAATTGTGATATGATGCTATCATGGGACCTAGCATTTCACCTGCTTGAAATAAATGTCTTAAGTATGATTTTGTTGTAGTATGATCTATTTCTAATGGACTTTGAATATCTATTGGAGAAAAATCATGTCTCCATTTTTCATTTTTTATATTAATAATCCCCTCTGTAGTAAATAATTGTCCATTTCTGCCATTCCTAGTAGGTATTACACAATCAAACATATCCACTCCTAATGCTACAGCTTGCAATATATTTTCTGGAGTTCCTACTCCCATTAAATACCTGGGTTTATTCTCTGGTAAAATGTTATTTACTATTTTTATCATTTCGTACATCATTTCTGCTGGTTCTCCTACACTCAATCCTCCTATAGCATATCCTAATGTATCAAATTGACTTACAAAATTAGCAGCTTTTTCTCTAAGGTCAGGGTATGTACTACCTTGTACTATTGGGAATAAATATTGTGGGAAATCATATTTTGGCTGGTGGGTTTCTAAATATTCTACACATTTTACTAACCATTTTTCTGTCAACTCAAGTGATTTTTTAGCATATTCATAATCTGCAGGATGCGGTGTGCATTCATCAAATGCCATCATAATATCTGAACCAATGTATTGTTGTATTTCCATTACTTTTTCTGGTGTAAAAAAATGTTTACTGCCATCTATATGTGAACGAAATTCCACACCGTCTACATTTATTTTTCTAATATTAGCTAATGAATACACTTGATATCCTCCACTATCACTTAATATTGGTCTTTGCCAATTAATGAATTTATGTAATCCTCCTGCCTCATATAATATATCTGTACCTGGTCTCAGATATAGATGATATGTGTTTGCTAAAATTATTTGTGCTTTTATTATATTTTTTAAATCATCCCACATTATTCCTTTTACTGATCCCACAGTTCCTATAGGCATGAATACTGGTGTTTCTATCTCTCCATGTGACAATTTTAGTATCCCTGCTCTAGCTTTTCCATTAATTGTTTTTATCTCAAAACTCATTGATTTTTATTAATTTTTAGTGAAATTTGGCAAAATTAATAATTATTTGAATCTTGTTTTAATAAATGTAAATAGGTAATTATTGAAAAAAAGTGTATCTTAGAAATTCCTAATTAAGAACTTCTTTCACTTTCAACTCATCTGCTTTATGGTTAATGCTATATTTAGCTTTGATAACTCCATCCTTCATAAATACTATTCCAGGATTAGCTCTTATCAGCATCTTTAGAGCAATATCATCTGCAAAGACATAGGGTACATTTAATTTATAGTTATTTAATTGTTGTTCTACTAATTTGCGATCTGAAGAAGTAATTAAATACGTATTGAGGTTATATTTTTCTGCTAAGGTAATCCAATTTTTTAATTTTTCTGATTTTCTTTGATTAATTTTCTCAATATTATAGCTGACTATGAGCATAGTAGGTTTTTTATTTAGCATCACACTATCAGTGATATCATAGCCTGTACTATCATATGTCATAATTAATAATGCAGGTTTTTGAGCTTTTTCTATTCTAGTATCCACGAATTCATGTTCTGCCAGCCATAGGCTATCATCCCACGGATATTGATTAGCTGGATATTCTTCTAATTGACCTGTATTTTTATTTTTGTAAATGACGAAATATTTATCCTTTAGATTGGGATCAGGCTTTAGGTCTACACCTATTTTATAAGGTAAAAAATCTATTATAGGCAAATATGTAAGTCCATATGCTGATACTCCAAATATAAATAATGCTGAAATACCAATTATTATCCACTCCACAGTATTTTTTAACCACGATTTTAAATATTTCCTTTGCCATATTACAAAAATTATCGCAGCAGTGATTATAATATTTTTATAAAAGGTATTCCAATTGCTTAGCTTAATAGCATCACCGAAACATCCGCAATCAGACACTGCATTTGTAATAGCTAGATATAGGGTAAGAGGTAAAAAGAATGCCATAAATATCAGAGAACCCCATATAGCATATTTGGGTTTCAAATTTACTAATAATGAAAAACCTATGATAAACTCTGCTGCTGGAATTAATATAGCAAGGACTAAAGCAAAGGGAATAAAAATATCCCAATTAAATGCGATAAAGTAATCTTCTAATTTGAACTGAAACCCCCAAGGATCTACAGCTTTCACAAAACCTGAAAATACAAAAACTAATCCTATTAATATTCTAATAATATTTACAACCTTTTTCATAATAATTAATTTTTACAAAATTCTGAATTTTTTTTTAAATATTATTTATTTTTGCTAAAAAAAATGGAACTTGTTTTTGCAACACATAATGAAGGTAAGGTTCGTGAAATTCAAAATATTTTTGGAGATGATATTAAGATCTTAAGTTTAAGAGATATAGGCTATTTAGAAGAAATCCCCGAGACGGGTAGCACATTTAATGAAAATGCCTTTATAAAAGCTAATACAATATATCAAATTTATAAAAAACCTGTATTCGCAGATGATTCTGGACTCGAAGTGAGAGCTTTAGATGGCAGACCAGGTGTTTATTCTGCTAGATATGCTGGTGAAGGTTTAAAAAATTTCGAACTGCACATTTTTAAATTGTTAAAAGAATTGAGTGGAGTAGAGGATAGAAGAGCAAGATTTAGAACAGTGATTTGTTTTATTATTAATGATCAAACATATTTTTTCGAAGGAATAATAAATGGACAAATCATTGATCATCAGCGTGGTGATAATGGCTTCGGTTATGATCCAATTTTTGTACCTGATGGTTATACAGAAACTTTCGCAGAAATGGATTTAGTAGAAAAAAATAAAATAAGTCATCGCTCGCAAGCAATTCATAAAATGATAGATTTCATAATGTCTGAATCTCAGATTTCTAGATAACTAACTGAATGTTACTATAAAATCAGTGGTTCCTTTAGTTAAAATAATTCCATATTATCTATTAATCTAACGTCACCCAGCCAAGTAGCAATCAAAATAATCGGTTTCCCTTCATTCCAATTATTCATAGTTTGTAGATTATCAGCATTTACGATTTCTACATATTCTATTTTAAAATCAAAAAATTGTGTTAAATGGTCTATCACAGCTTGTTTAACTTCGTTAATAGATTTTTTATAAGCTAAATTTTTGGCTAATAGAAGAGCTTTATATATCTCTGGAGCCACTTGTAATTCATCTTTATTTAGTCTGAGATTGCGACTACTCATAGCTAAACCACTTGGTTCCCTCACTATTGGCACAGCAATTATCTCTATTGGTAATTTTTGCTGTTTCACGAGCTCTTTAATTATTATGTATTGCTGGTAGTCTTTTTTACCAAAATAGGCTCTATCTGGTTTTACAATTTGGAACAATCTATTAACCACAATAGCTACTCCATTAAAATGACCAGGTCTGAAAGCTCCTTCAAGGATTTTATCTAAATAGCCAAAATCATAGCTTTCTACTGGTGGTTCTGGATAGATTTCCCCTACACTTGGAGCAAAAACTACATCACAATTATAATTTTCTAATAGTTTCAAATCATTATCTAATAAACGAGGATATTTATCGAAATCATTTTTATCATTAAATTGTATAGGGTTTACAAAGATGCTCACTACTGTAGTTGTATTATCTTTTTTAGAATTTTGTAGCAAAGATAAATGTCCTTGATGTAGTGCACCCATAGTAGGTACCAGTCCTATAGGATGCTTTTGACCAGATAAATATTTTTGCAAATCTTTTACTTTTTCAAATACTTTCATACTTTAATAAAATTAATTTTCAAAATTAATAAAGAATGATGAATTAAATATTTTTGTACTTGTGATAAGCATTCTTGTAATAAGTTTTTATAAGTATTTTAATGTCAGTAAAATAACTATAACATTAATTCTCAGCAAGGAATATTTATCTATCTGAGAATTTTTATAAAAAATCATAATACTCTTAATGAAATATAATTATTATTTTGAATGCATCAGTAGTAATTTAGTTATTAATTAAACGTTTAATTAATATATATTTTTCTTAAAAAATATTATTCTGTTTGATTTGAATTTGTTTCATCTATTGTAATAAGATTATTATATTTATCTTTTGCCATATTAATGATAGCTACATCCCCTTTATAATTGTTTATTAAATGTTCTAAAGTAGCTTTTGCTTGATACAAATCTCCACGACTGAGATAAACATCTGATAGCAATATAAATCCTCTAGCTACCCAATCTTCATATGCAGCGAAATTTTCAACTAATGAAAATATTTTGTGTTCTGCCTCATTTAAATTGCCATTCATATAATCTATATATGCCAGATAATATGTAGCCTCAGCTCCTATTTCAGATTTATTATTTGAAATATTTTTACATATTTGAGCACATTCATTTACATTATTAGTCTGAAAATAGACTCGTGCTTTAGTAATATTAGCTTGTAGTTTATCATTATCATCCATATCTGAGCTATTAAGTATATTATCGGCTATTTCTATTGCTTTATCATAGTTTTTAATGTATTCATATCCTTTCAATAAATTTCTCATAGCTTCTATTTTATTTATTTTAACTTGAGAAATTTGTAATAGTTTTTCATATAGAGGTATGCTAGCTTCATATTCATTACGATTATAATATATTCGAGCAGCCTTAAATAATGAAGACTCTGTAAAACGAGAATTTGTATTACTAACGTATAAATAATCTTGTAAAGCATTATCGAAATTGCCTAAAGCATAATTTGCTTCTGCTCTGTAAAAATGTGCATTAATGCTAAAAGCTCCATCTGGAAAGTTTTGCAAATATTGATCAAAAGCAGTTATAGAACCTTGATAGTCGCTAGACATAAATTTGTTTTCAGCAGTATTATAAAGCATCTCTTCTTGTTCGCCAGAGCTAATGGTTTTACCATATGATTGAGCAAAAGAGAAAAATTCATTTATCCTATCTGCATCTGTATATGTTTCTCGTAGAGCTATCCATGCATCTTTTTCTGATTCACTATTTTTATAATTTAATATTAATTGTTGCAATAAAGCTATAGCTTTATCATAATCTTTTTGGTTACGTAAAATTAATGCCTCTTTTAGCATAGCTTTATTAGCTAATGGATGATCTGGATATAATGTATAAATTTTATTATAAGTTTTCATAGCATCTACTTCATTTATCAACTCTTGGCTTAATCCTTTTTCATATAAAGCTTCTGGTATATAGATTGAGTTTGGAAATTTTGTTATTAGTAAATCTAAATTATTAATTTTTTCATTTAATTGTCCTTTAATTCCTAAAATTTTAGCATAAGATAAATAAGCATAATCAGCCTTTAGTGGATAATCATCGATTACTTTTTTATATATTTTAGCTGCTTCATCTATATTTTTATTTAATAACAAAGCATCTGCATATCTCAAATATGCATCAAATTTAATGTTTACAGGTTCATTTTCAGATAATGCAATAAATTGTCTAAAAGCATCCACTGCTAAAGAATATTTATTATTTAGTAAATACGAATAACCTAAATTGTAATATCCTTTATTATATTCAGGTAAATCTTTTGATGGTCCATAATTAATAAAAGTTTGATAATTAACTAGTGCAGAATCATATCGTCCTAAAGTATAAAAAGATTCTCCTTTCCAAAAAATAGCTTTTGCTTTTAACTTTCTATCAGTTCCATAATTTATAGCTTTGTTTAAATTTAATATTGATTTATTATATTGTCTATCTTTGAAATCTAGTAAAGCTTGATTGAGACAAGCACGCTGATACATATTTTCAATAGTTAAATTTTTCTTTGGCAATTGCTCTATAATATCTATTACACGTTGATAATTACTAGATATCATCAATAAATTTAAAATCAATTCTTGAGCTTCATTTTTTCTAATTGATGTAGGATATTCCTCGATATATTTTTGCAAGGCACTAATAGCTATATTATACGGATCATTATCTAATTCATATGAAAGCTTGGCATAATTGAACAAAGCATCTTCTTTAATCAAAGTATCAAAATCTAGTGAATATGCATCATAAAAAGCTTTTTGAGCAAAGTTTTTTTGTCCAGTATTTATGTATGCTAACCCTAAATGATAAGCTGCATTCTGATATAGAGAGTCTTTAGTAGTCATCACTTTTTCTAGATATTCTATTGCACATTTGTAATCATTTATCGCATAACATAAATATCCCATTAAATAATTATCATCTCTATTGATATTAGACTGATTCATCTCAAAATATGAATCTAAATGCAGTTTTGCCTTATTCAAATCTTTTTTGTACCAATACACTTGCGCTAGTAAACGATGTATCTCTGATTTATATTTATCTGCTGCTGTTGGCAATATTGACTCACCATGCAATATTACACTGTCTAATTGATTAGTTAAATATTCTAAATATAAAATATTATAATTACTATAGCTCAGAAATAGAGAATCATCAGTTAATGATGATATTTTTTTAAACTCTTGTAATGCTACATGATAGTTATTATTCAAATAATTTATATATCCTATATAATATTGTGCATAAGGGACAAACCAAATATCATATTTCATAACATTAGTGAAATCTAGCATTGCCTCATTATATTGCTGAGTAGAGAAATATGAATAACCTCTACGAAAATATAATTCTGCTCTTAGACTATCAGATAGTTTATCATTTTCTACTTCATTATAATAATCAATAGATTTGTTATAGTTTTTACTCCAGAAATAATTATTACCAATAAAAAAATTAGCTAAATTTACATTAACGTGTAATGGATATTTGTCTATATATTCTATGAGTAATGAACTGGCATCATTATTATGCAACATATAGGAACTGTAAGCTTTATAATACGCATAATCTGCTTTAGTAGAATACAAATTATCTGGTACATTTACACTCATTTGTTTCAATAAACTAAATTGTTTTTTATTATATAGGTCTGTGATTTCATTATTAGTACTAATAGGTGAAATGAAATAATATGTTTGCTGTGCAAAAGATTGGTAAGTATAAAAAATAATTACTAATGATAAAATAAGTTGTATCTTAAACTTTAAAATTTTCATAACTAAATGAATTTATTGCAAATTACTTAAAAATTTTTCAAATAATTAAAATAAATATTTATTTTTGCATTAAATAAAAAATAAAAAATTATATGTCAAAAATTGGTGTTAAATACTTAGGATTAGATTTAACAAGTCCATTAATAGTAGCTAGTTGTGGATTGACAAAATCAATAGATAAAATTAAAGAATTTGAATCGAATGGTGCTGGTGCCATAGTTTTAAAATCTTTATTTGAAGAAGAAATAAGAAATGAAATTTCCAATTTAATAAAATACTCTGGGCAATTTCCATATCCTGAAACTGAAGATTATGTGAGAGAATATGTTTCTGAAAAATCAACTCAAGAATATTTAGAATTAATAACTAAAGCTAAAAAGAGTGTAAATATTCCTATAATAGCAAGTATCAATTGCGTTACTAGTCAAGAGTGGATTAGCTATGCCAAAGAAATAGAGCGAGCTGGTGCAGACGCATTAGAACTTAATATTTTCATCTTGCCTACCTCAAAAAATCAAACTGCTGAAGAAATAGAAAATATTTATGTTAAAATAGTAACCTCTGTAGCTAAATTAGTAAAAATACCTATAGCAGTTAAGATCACTCAACATTTAACAAATCCTATACATACTGCATATTCTATGGAATTATCAGGTGCTAAAGGTATAGTGATGTTTAATAGAATGTACAAACCAAATATAGATATCAAAAATCTCAGATTAACAGCTGGTGATATTTTTAGCAGTCCAGCAGAATTACAAGAAGTAATACGATGGGTAGCCCTCACATATGGTAATATAAGAGCAGATATATGTGCTACTACTGGAATACAAAATGGTGAAGGAGCTATAAAATCTATGCTAGCAGGTGCCAATGCTGTAGCTATTTCTAGTATTTTATACAAAAAAGGCGCTCAAGTCATTAAAGAAATTAATGAAACTATCGACTCATGGATGCAAGAAAAGAATTTCCAAAATACTAAAGATTTTATTGGTAAGCTATCATACAAAAATATTGAAAATCCAGCTGCCTTTGAACGTGTGCAGTTTATGAAATATTTCTCTGGAATAGAGTAATTAAACCTTGTCTGCAAAACTTTTAAAAATATTTAGTAAAACTTGAGAAGAATACATCATCCATAGGAATGATATATTTTTTAGAAATAATGACTACTGATTGATAGTTTAAGTATTATCGTGTGCTGTTAATCATTTTAATCATTTTTTATAATTTTGCCAATATTTTTTGAAAAATTGTAATGCGTAAATATATACTAATCAGTTTGTTTTTTTTGTCACTTTTAATATCTGATTTTCATATTTATGGCAATAAATTACTGAATAATGATTCTACTATTGCTAAAAAACTCAACAGTATACCAACAGAAATAGCATTGCCATATGATGGGGCAGTAGATAAATATTTGATAGATATTATTAACAGCAATGTAACTGCTAACTTGAATATTTTTTATAAATATGAATCACTTATTGACTCTGTTATTTATGCTAAAAGACTTCCCACAGACTTGAAATATTTAGCTTTTGCAATTTCAAACATGAATATTCACTATAGCGGAAAATACAATGCTATGGGAATTTGGGGATTATATTCACCTATAGCAGCTAAATATGGATTGCATATCACACCATTTATAGATCAACGCTATGATGTAATCGCTTCTACTGCTGTAGCCATTAATTATTTGAATGATCTTTATAATAACTACAATGATTGGTGGCAAGTGATTCTAATATATACTAATGGCATGCCTGCTTACTTACAAGCCACTAAATCGCTCTATAATCAAGGGCTAAAAACAGAACTATGGAATTATTATTATCATACAGATTTACCTAATAAAGAATTGATTCCTTGCTATATAGCTACTATTTATAATTTTTATTATTCTTTTCAAAAACCTACTATGAATAATGATATTAAAGATAATGTAGAACGAATAAATATCAAAAATCCTATTATAATTACAGACTTATTAATGGTTTTGAAATGGAATATGCAAGATTTTATCACTTACAATCCTATTTGGGTAGGTGGTTTGTTATTGCCATCAGAAAGATATCCATTATTATTGCCTGAATCTTTGTCAATGATTTTTTATAAGTATGAAGACAGTTTATATCTATTACAACAAAGAAGAAATCCAAAATATTTAACTGATGAATTAGATAGCGTAGTTAATGGCGATGATGATAGCCTTTATAATAATAATATAGAAGATTCTGAAAATGAAGAAAAAATAATTAGTGAATCAAAAGTAACAAGTAATATAATTAATTCTACTCCTAAAACGATTATTCACAAAGTGCAAAAAGGTGAGACACTGAGCCACATAGCTGAGAGATATAAAGTAAATATAAAAAATCTCATGCAATGGAATAATTTGACGAATGATAAAATTTATGAAGGACAACAACTCAAAATCATTAAAACATCTAATAGTGCAACCAATAATTACCATATAGTACAAAGTGGAGAATCTATTTGGTCTATCGCCCAAAAATATAATGTGAGTGAGCAGAATATTATGAAGTGGAATAATCTAAAAAATGATAAAATTTATCCCGGACAAAAATTAATAATTTACCAAAATCAGCAAAATACATCTATAAGCAAATCTACATTTGCTAAATCTAATAAGATAACATATATAGTAAAAAATGGAGATTCTATATGGTCAATAGCTAAAAAGTATAATGTGAGTGAACAAAATATTATGAAGTGGAATAATCTAAAAAATGATAAAATTTATCCTGGACAGAAATTAATAATACTAAAATAACTACAAATGAAAACTTGGCAAATAACACTTTACATCTGGATATGCATAGCTTGTTTAGCTGTCATAGGTATTATTTTCCCACCAAATGGAGTAAAAATAGGAAAAATAAATCTAACTTTTATACATCCATCAGAAGTAATAAAAGTAGAAAAACATAACAAAATAGATGTAGATGAGATTTATCAACAGAATATACAATATTTACAAAATTTACATTTACAATCAATGCAAGATAGTATAACAGCTCTGAAAAACTTCGCATTAACACATGCATCTAGAGTATATTTCCCTAATAATGATTATCATTATTTTGATAAATTTTTTAATAAATTAGATTCATCAGCTAATAAAGAGCCTAGTATTCACATTTTTCATTATGGAGATTCTCAAATAGAGATGGATAGAATCACTGGAGTCATTAGAGAGCAGATGCAAAAACAGTTTGGTGGCTATGGCCCAGGAATAATACCAGCTATACAACCTATACCTTCATTCACAGTCAATCAAAACTATCATGGAATAGCTAATAAATATGCTCTGTATGGAGATACAAATGTGAGGCGAGCACCTCATAATAAATATGGAGTTTTAGCTTCATTTGTACATAGTCCGGATTTTTTGCAAATCAATTTTTCAACAAATAATACAGCTTTTGAGCATGCTAAAAAATTTAATAGAGTTAAACTACTAATAGGTAATAATAGTGATACTGTTTTAGCTACGTTGAGCACTAATGGATTGGATTCTACAAAAATTATTTACAATATTAATAGTGGTAGCAATACTATTCAATGGGATCTACCGAGTTACACTAATAGTGGTACATTGAGTATAAAAGGCAGTATAGATATATATGGCATATCATTAGAAAGTAAAACAGGAGTAACTATAGATAATGTTCCTATGCGAGGAGCTGCTGGCACTTTTTTCTCTTCTATTAATAGTGAAATGATGAAATATTTTTACAAAAATCTAAACACACAATTAATAATATTACAATTTGGCGGCAATGCAATGTATAGTGGTATCACTAAAAAACAAATAGAATATTATGCTCAAAATATAGGCAAACAAATAAAATATTTTCAAAATATTTTACCAGATGTACCCATACTATTTATAGGACCATCAGATATGTCTGAGAATGTACAAGGCAAGATGCAGACAAGGCATTTTCTTGTAGAAATGATAAATGCTTTACGAGATACTGTAATTAACAATGGAGCTGCATTCTGGAATACATTCGAAGCTATGGGTGGCGAAAATTCTATGGTGGCATGGGCAAATATGAATCCACCATTGGCTTCGCCAGATTATATCCATTTCTCTAAACGCGGAGCAGATAGAATAGGCGAAATGCTTTATGAATCTATTAATAACTATTATTTGCTATATAAATTAGAAAAAAACATAAGCAATAAAGATAATATCTTACCCCAATATTTACAACATTTTAAAGTAGTACTTTATGAGATGCAATAGAATAATTATTTTACTTATTTTTTTACCTATTTTGATACATGCTCAAAATGTTTATAATGGCATAGCTGAATATCCATTCATAGACACATCAAAAAATAAATTAATTTTCCCCAATAACCAGACGACAACATTAGATAATTTTTTTAGTAAAATGGATAGTTTGATATTTACTGGTGAAGGGAATATAAATATAATACATATGGGAGGTTCGCATGTGCAAGCAGATGTATTTTCTAATAGAATTAGAGAAAATTTAATGCAATTTTATCCTAGTATCGTTGGTAGTAGAGGCTTAATATTCCCATATAAAATAGCAAAAACTAATAATCCTAAAAACTATTATGTCAGTTATGGTGGTGAATGGAGCTATAGCCGTAATGTAAATAAATATATAGAATATTCACTAGGAGCTAGTGGTATATCTGTAGCCACTCAAGATACCAGTGCTTATTTGTCTATCAAATTACAACCTACAGATGCAAATATCAGATACTCATCTACAATAATTACATTATTGGGACATTCAGAAAATAATAGTATGGAGCCATTAATAGTTATAGATGATACTACAGCATACACGGGCACTTATGATTCCGTACATTTTTGCTATAGATTTGAATTGGATAACCCTACTGATGAGGTTATGATACAGTTTTTAACTAATGATTCTATTATTAAACCATTTGTATTAAGAGGAATAATATGGGAACCAGATCAAGCGGGTATATCATATCACTCTATAGGAGTAAACGGAGCTAGCACAATATCATATCTCAAATGTGAATTGTTAGAAAATGATATAGAATTATTAAAACCAGATTTAATTATTTTCGCAATAGGAATAAATGATGCAGCAGGAACAAATTTTTCAAAAGAAGAATTTATAAATAATTATAGTACTCTAATCGATAAAATAAAAGCAGTAGCACCAAACGTATCATTCATATTTGTAACTAATAATGATAGCTATAAGAGATATAAAAAGAGATATTATGTGAATAAAAATGGATTGATAGCTCGAGAGGCATTTTATGAATTAGCAAATAAATATAATGGTGCTGTATGGGATCTTTTCGACATAATGGGAGGGCTCTCATCTATGAAACAATGGGAAAGTGTAGGATTAGCTCAACATGACAAAATTCATTTCACTGCAATTGGTTATAACTTAATAGGTGATTTATTTTATAATGCATTGATATTAGAATATCTAAAATATTTATCAGAAAACTCTAAAATACTATGAATTGGCAAGATATAGGACAATTTCTATACAGAGTATTAGCCTTTGACAAAGAGTCTCCTCTATTATTCACTCAATTTTATTTTTGGGCGTTTTTTGCTATTGTTTTTACGATTTTTTCTTTACTACACAATAAAATTTTATTACGTAATATTTATCTTTTATTTGTAAGTTTATTATTTTACTACAAAACTAGCGGCATCTTTGTACTATTATTGATATTTACAATCATTGTCAATTATTTTTTTGGTATTAAAATACACAAAAGTGTTAAAACATCACATAAAAAGGCTCTACTGACATTAACAATTGTGATTAATTTATTTACTTTAATTTATTTCAAATATGCATATTTTTTCACAGATGTTTATAATCAATTATTTCATACTGATAATGAAGTAATTAATATATTAGCCAAATGGAGCAATAACTTCGTAGGCACACATTTCACAGTAGATAAAATCTTATTACCTGTAGGAATTTCATTTTTTATATTTCAAGCAATTAGCTATATAATGGATGTATATAGAGATAGAATACAACCAGTAAAAAATGTATTTAACTTTGGCTTTTATATTAGTTTTTTCCCGCAATTAGTTGCTGGACCTATCGTACGAGCTCATGAGTTTATACCACAGATGTATGAACCTTATCATTTGACTAAAAAAGAATTTGGATTAGCTATATTTTGGATATTAAATGGATTACTAAAAAAAATAATTTTAAGTGATTACCTAGCAGTTAATTTTATTGATAGAATATTTACTAATCCAATGATGTACACAGGTTTAGAAAATCTAATGGCAATATTTGGATATTCTCTGCAAGTGTATGCAGATTTTTCAGGTTATACAGATATAGCTATAGGTGTCGCACTATTGATGGGCTTCAGACTACCCAAAAACTTTAATTCACCATATAAATCTACAAATCCAGGTGAATTTTGGAAAAGATGGCACATCTCCTTGTCTACATGGCTAAAAGATTATTTATATATACCTCTAGGAGGCAATCGTAGAATAAGCTTCGGAACATATTTTTGGATATTAACAATAATAACTATTTTTTATGCTCTATCAGGACAAATTTGGATACTAATAAGTGGCGTATCATTTATTTTTATTTTATTTTTACTTACTAAAATAATACCTTCATGGAAAAAATTTATTCAGACTAATATAAATCTAATGGATACTATGCTCATAGGTGGCTTGTGGCATGGAGCAAGTTTAAATTTTATGATTTGGGGTGGACTCAATGGATTAGGCATTGTTATCTATAAACTATGGCGACAGATGAGTTATCTACAAAAAGTATTACTAGTAAGTGCTATAACATTAATAATAGGATATTTTCGATTCACTAATCCAACACCAGCATGGAATATAGCTTTCTTTTGGATGGCAGCAATAACAGTTGGTACATTGATAGAATTGATTTTATCCCAAATAACATCAAAAAGATCAGATAATTTTTCATGGTTCCAGCGTCCATGGTCTATTTTGTTGACATTTGTATTTATTACTTTTACTAGATTATTTTTCCGTTCTGGATCTAATCTAAATCCAGCTGAAGCTAACATAGTAGCTTGGGACACAGCTACACAAATGATAAATCAAATAGGCTCATCGTGGAATATGAACTTGGTATTAAATATTTTGTATGAGTATAGAGTATTTCTGATACTATTCTTAGGTGGAATGTTAATACATTGGTTACCAAAAAATTGGAAGCGATGGTATAGAGTAAACTTTGCTCTAATGCCTAGATATGTTCAATTAATTGCTGTAATTGTATCAGTATTTATAGTATTCCAATTTATCACAGCAGATTTACAACCATTTATTTATTTTCAATTTTAAAAAAAATATAAATTATATGCAAACAGAATTAAAAACCAAACGCCAGAATTTATTCATAGATTGGATAATTAGACTATTTAAAGGAATAATTATAGGAATAGGATTTATACTACCAGGTTTATCTGGCGGAGTTTTAGCAGTTATTTTAGGTGTTTACGATAGAATAATAAAATTTTTATCTAATTTAAGAAAAGATTTTATAAAAAATCTAAATTATTTCATACCTATAATAATAGGAGGAGCCATTGGAATTATTATATTTTCAGTATTAGTTGATAAAGCTTTTGGTAAGTATGCAGCAATATTTATATGCTTATTTGTAGGCTTTGTAATAGGCACCTTCCCTTCACTGTATAAAACTGCTGGCAAAAACGGTAGAAAAACAAAAGATTTTATAATTTTTGCAATATCTACAATATTTATTTTTATATTGATGATAATAGGTGAACAACAATTTACTATAGTAAATCCTAATTTTCTAGTTTGGTTAGGATCAGGAGCATTGATAGGATTGGGAGTTATAGTCCCTGGTATGAGCCCATCAAATTTTTTAATTTATTTTGGCTTATACGATAATATGGCTATAGGAATAAAAGATTTCGACTTTGCAGTAATAGTACCATTATTAATTGGATTTGTAATATGTGTATTACTTTTTGCAAAATTAGCAGCATATTTATTTAAGCGATACTATGCTGGCATGTATCACTTTATACTGGGTACAGTGGTAGGATCATCATTAGCCATTTTCCCAACGGTAGTTTTCCCTGCATTCAGTACAGAACAATTGACGATAGCTGGATTAAGTTTTGGATTACTATTAATATTATGTATAATATCTTTGATTGTAGGGGCAATTATATCATATTTGTTTAGTAAGCTAGAGGATAAATATCCGAGGGAAGAGATATTTTGAGGAAAATAGGGAAATAAGAAGGGTAATGAAAAATGTAAATATTTTGTTTAACTTTATATGATATTTTAATATTTTAATTTCAATAATTTAAAATACCGCTCCCACGCCCATCTATCGTGAGATGATAAGTTCAATAGTCGTCCAATGTCTGATTCTACCTTATCTTTCAAATACTTATTCATTACTACAAACCACATTAGATAGTTCTGCAAATACTTTGTAGCTACTCCTCTAAATCTCATCATCCATACTAAAAAATTTGTAATCTTTTTCTCTGCTACATTAACGCTATAAATAGATAATCCTTTTGTTTTATGCATCACTAATACCTTTTTACTAGGTGATTCTTTAACTGCCTGCTGAAACTCTTCGTTTGGTTTAAAACATATTAAATTGTTCTCTGATACTCTACGCTTTAACTCTTCTTTTATTTGACTATTCTGAACTTTATGTTCCCCTGTATGTTTAAAAAGCAAATTACCTTCTCTATCTGTCATCACTAATACAGCTACATTAGGATGAACAATTTTCATAGCCTGTTCTTTCTCTTCTAAAGTTTTAAATTTACGACCTTTCTCAGAATATTGCATTAATAGTTCATCAGTTTCAGTTATTCCAGAAAAGCTAATTCCTCCTTCTAATCCTTGGATAGCAGCCAAAATTTTATGCCTCCATTTGAAACTTGTTGGTAAACTAATGCCAACCTCTCTAGCACATGCTCTGAGGCTTTTACCTTCTAACATACATTTTATGTAATCCATTAAAAGATAATATTTATGAGAATAATAAACAATTGATTTGGCAGTTTCTCTGAATCTATAACCACATTTTTTGCACTTATATACTTGTCTGCCATCACTCTTACCAGCTTTAGTTACATATTCGCAATGACATCTGGGACAAATGAGTGCAGTTGATAATATTTTGATTCTCTGATAATCTAATGCTGTTAATTTATTACTATTGAGAAATTCATAGAGGTTATCTAAAAATTCACGCTTACCTTCTTTAGTAAGAGCAAGAATCTTTTGAATGTTTTCAGCTGTGTATTCCATAATTTTAATTTTTACAAAATTAGTAAAAATATTAACATGAAAAGATAAACATAAATAATTTCTCTCTTTTATCCATCAACACCTATTTTCAATTACCTTAATTTTCACTTTTTTAATTGCATATACAAAAATTGCACAGGATGCATAGCTATTCTGTTTGTACCCTCTTTTATTTGTTGGCGGCAGCTTGTCCCTGGAGCTAAAATTATAGCTTTAGAATGTTCTCTTATAGTAGGGAAGAGAACTAATTCACCTATTTTCATACTTATGTCATAGTGTTCTTTTTCGTATCCGAAAGATCCGGCCATTCCGCAGCAACCAGATGGTATTTCTATTATTTTAGCTTTTGGTACTATTTTTAGAGCATTTATTGTAGGTTGAGTGCTTATTATGGCTTTTTGTTGACAATGTCCGTGGACTAATATTTCACCTTCATATTCATTGAAATCTTGGTTTGATATGTTACCATTTTCTATTTCTTTGCTAATAAATTCTTCTATCATCATCGCATTTTTTGCAATGCTAATGGCTTTTTCTTTTAACTCTGATGAACATAAATATGGATAGTCATCTTTGAAACCAAGTATAGCACTAGGTTCTATCCCTAATATTTCTTTTTCATTACCTCCATTTTCGTAGAATATTTTTATATTCTTATCTATGATTTTTTTAGCTTTTTTGAGCATTCCTTTTGAGATAAATGTCCTAGCACTTTCCTTGTTAGGTACTACATCAATATGGTAACCTAGGCCTGTTAGTAGTTTGATGGTATCTATTCCGATTTCTACATCATTGTAATTACTAAATTCATCAATAAAAAGTAGTATACTTTTTTTAGGATTTTTAGGATTTAAATTATTTAAATTTCTCTTAATGTATTGGTTAAGAGTAAATTTATACATTAAAGGGAAATTGCGATTAGGTGCTACATTGAGAATTTTTTTCAAAAAGCTATTAAATATTTTTTGTTTTAAAAAGAAATTATAAAACCAAGGAATCCATTTAAAAAATGATTGTATTTGAGAAATATAAGCTATAGCTAATGTTCTTAGTGGTATATGATGGTCTTGGTACCAATGTTGTAGAAACTCTGTTTTATATTTTGCCATATCTACATTAGATGGGCATTCAGCTTTGCACAATTTACAAACCAAACATAGATCGAGCACCTCATAGAGTTCTTTACTATTAAAAATATTTTTGTTTCTATTATTTGTTAATATTTCTCTTAATACATTTGCTCGAGCTCGAGTAGAATTTTTTTCATCTAAACTAGCTTGATAAGAGGGACACATACCACCTGTAGCCCAATGCAATTTATGACAATCTGCAGAGCCATTACATTTTTCTATTGCTCTAATCATTCCTAATTCATCTGAAAAATCATAATATGTAGTAATATTAGGGGTTGATCTATCTGGTATGTATCGCAGTGAGCTATCCATGGGAGGAGAATCAACAATTTTACCTGGATTAAAAATATTATTGGGGTCCCAATTTTGTTTAATTTCTTTGAAAATAGAATAAATTTCTTCACCAAAAACTATTGGAATAAATTCTCCCCGTAGTCTTCCATCTCCATGTTCGCCACTGAGTGAACCTCTATATTTTTTCACTAATTCAGCAGTTTTTTCTGCTATAGTTCTGAATCTTTTAATGTCGTTAGAGCTTTTTAGGTTTAGTACAGGACGTAAATGCAGCTCACCTGTTGCCAAATGTCCGTAGTATACACATGATAGATTTAGATTTTCTAATTCTTTATTTAAGTCTTCGATAAAATTAGCTAAATCTGCTGGTCTGATGGCTGTGTCTTCTATTACAGCAACAGGTTTAGCATCTCCTACCATATTTGAGAGTACACCGAGTCCAGCTTTTCTCAGAGCCCATACTTTATTCATATCTGGTCCAAATATCAATGGGAAAGCATATCCATAACCATTATCTTTCAATTCTTCTTCGATCCTTTTAGCTTTTTTAATAATTTCATCCTTGTCATTTCCCCATATTTCTACTATCATTATTGCTGCCGGGTCTCCTTCTACAAAAAATCTATTTCTTCTTTGTGTGAAGTTTTCTTTTGTTAAATCTAATATTGCCTTGTCCATTAGTTCTACACTGGTAGGATTGTGTTTTAGTGCTATTAAGTTTGCTGCAAAAGCATCGGATAATGAGTTTAAATGTACACACAGTAGCCCTTGCTCTTGTGATGAAAGTTCTATTAGATTTAATTTTATTTCACTAAACATCGATAAAGTACCCTCACTACCAGCTAATAATTTTGAAATATTAAAATTATTTTTTTCTGTTGAGAATAGATTTGTATTTAGCAAGCTATCAACAGCATATCCCATATTTCTTCTTTTGACATTAGGATGAGGAAAGTTATTTTGTATTAATGTTACATTTTTTTCGTTAGAAAATAATTGATTAAAATATCTATAAATATTCCCTTCTAAATTATTCAAAGCACATTTATATGCGAAAGTATTTCTATCTATATCATTAAAAATCACTTCGCTACTATCACTTAATATTGTTTTAACAGATAACACATGGTCTCGTACAGAACCATAGATCAGAGAGTGGGCTCCGCAACTATTATTACCTAGCATACCTCCTATCATACATCTATTACTAGTACTAGTTTCTGGGCCGAAAAGTAGATTATATTTTTTTAATTCTCTATTTAATGCATCTAAAATTACTCCTGGTTGAACAATCGCATATTTCTCTTGAGGATTTATTTCGATGATTTTATTGAAATGTTTAGATACATCTACTACTAAACCATCACCTACTACTTGCCCAGCAAGAGATGTACCTGCTGTTCTGGGTATTAAACTTATAAAATTTTCATTAGCAAAACTAATTATTGCTTTCAAATCGTCCACATCTTTTGGATATACTACACCTAGTGGAGTTTCCTTGTAAACTGATGCATCGGTAGAATAAATGATTTTATGCAAGGTATCAGTATATAATTCTCCTTGTATATTATTTTTTAGCCAATCAAAGTTCATTTTTTTTACAAAAATAAAATTTATTTAAATTCTAAAGGTTAAGAATTTTTTTTTAAGAACAATGTCCTTCATTTAGTAAATCTTTGAGTTCCTTTACTGGATTAAATGTAGTTAATGGCACATTTACAAAGATAGTTAACCAGTAACCCATAGCACCATTCCATAACCCTGGATGCTCTAAAGCCAATATATCTTTGCCTTTAAATGATTTATCGGAGATAAAATATGTATCTGTCATGATATAATCTAATAGATTAAATTTTTCTCCAACATAATTATATGGATAGCAAACGATATCTACAGGATTGAAGTGAGTAGAGCTATCCCAGATCTTTTTTTGACTAGGATCATTCATATTTACCTGAGCAGATTCTATTATTTGTAATGACTCATCACCGTTTTCGTCATTAATGATAAAAGGTCCACCACCTGGAGCTCCTGTATTTTTTACCATTCCTGCTATTCTAATAGGGCGATTCAGTAGAGAAAATAGATAATCTATTTTCTCCATTTTATCCAAGCTAAAAATATAATCATTTATAGGCTGTTGCCATTCATTTTTGCAATAGTTTAGCATCTCGTCTAGATCTATTTCTGATAGATTAGCATCATCTAACATAATAAGAAATGACTGCACTTGCTCTACTACGTCCATTAATAAACCACCTAATATTTTTTTGTATTCTATAGTATCATCTTTTTTATTATCTAATACAACATTATCAATATTTTTAATAAAAATGATTTCCTTATTCAAGTCATTGAGATTCTCTATGAGTGCACCATGGCCACCTGGTCTGAAAATTATATTATTCATTTCATCTCTCACTAATTCTAAATTATCTTTGTATAGAGCTACTGTGTCTGTACTTGGTTTTTGAAAACTATAAGTAATATTTATTTCTGTAGCATATTGTTTTTTATAAGAAGCTAAAATTTTGCTTAGTAACTCATTAAACATTTGCTCGTGTTCAGGGCTAATAGTGAAGTGTATGTTTACACCATTATTATCTTTAGCATAGTGAATACCCTCAATGATATGCTCTTCTAATGCAGTACGGTAGCCATCCAAATATTTATGAAAAGGTAAAAGTGCTTTAGGTTTAGCTTGCAAATTTAATCCTTTTTTGTCTAAAACTAGATGAACTATCAAATCGTATTTTTTTTCTCTTATAACTTGTTCATAGTCATATCCAAGCTTAGCTAATACATTTTCTAAATCTTCGAAAAAAGCAAATTTTTTAATATTATCAAAAAACCACTCTAGGCCTTTAGTGCTAGGATTATCTTTATCAAATTTATCTAAATACTGATATAGAGCCTTAAACATACGTGTAGCAGCACCTGAAGCAGGTACAAATTTTGTAATTGTATAGAAATATTGATCTTTTTCAAATTTATTTTTGTAATATAATTTTTTGTCGACAGTTAGTTCTATTATGCCGTCATCTATAGTAGCAGGTCTTAGAAGTTCTACAAATTTCATCCCAGATTTTAAGATTTCTATTTGTCTATTTACCTCTTCTATGGTGAGGCCATGATTTGTAATGTAATCGATATCATTTTTTGTGAATTCCATAGCTATTTTATTTATGCAAATTTAATAATTTTATTTCTTTGCATTAATGGCATAATTCATGAAACTAGAAATGCAAAGTAAAACTAATAATAACCTACTGATAGCAATTTGAAATAAAAAATTATAAAAACTTTTTATCATAAATTGATATAATTCTCAAACAATTAAAATTTAGAATTGTTAATATTATTTGTTTTTTCGAAGCTTTGATTTTTCAATTTGTAGTTAAAAAAATTAAATTAATAAGGAATATAATTATTGATAAAATACTAAATTTAATAAATGTTTAAATTAAGTAATGATATTTATTTTTAATTAAATTTAAATTAATGCCTTTAAAATTTTAGATAATAATGAAATTTTATAAAATTTTAAATTTTTATGAATTTTTCTATAAAATCTTTATTAATAAAGATTTTAAGTATTATAAAATAATTGATTAAATATCATTACTTATTTTAAACAAAAAACAAATTATTCTGTAAAATGCCTTATAAAAGTCAAAAATATTTTGTTAATATTATACAATTAAATGCAATATATCTCATATGTTTATTTTTTAATTTATAATATATTGTTATTTATTTAAAAACTTTACATATTTTAAATAAATTGTATAAATTTGCTTAAAAAAATAAATATTAATGTCTATTTTAAACATATTAATATGAACAATTATCATAAATTTATTATTTCTTTGTTTTTGCTTTTTATTCACTTAAGTATTTTCTCTCAAGTTGATAAATTTTCTTTTGGGTTATATTGTAATGCTAAATTTCACTATTATCCTGATGATATGAAATATTTAAATGATTGGTTTAAATATAAATACAAGTTCAAAAATACTTATGAGTTAGGCTATGAGTTTGCTTTTTATCGGGATAAAATCAATAAGCATATTGGTGTGCTATATGCTCCCGAATTTTTAAAAGTAAAATATATATATAACACTTATATAGCAGATGCTGACAAAGATAAGCTGGTAGGTAGTGAAGAATATAATTTTGAAAGAATAATGCTTTCTTTGGGGGTTTCAAAATCTTTACATATTTCTAATAAATTTAGTTTTAATCCCTATGTAGGTGTAGCTTTACCATTATTATATAATTTGTCATCGACAAAAACTTATGCTATTTCTGGTAAACAATTGGAACGTGTCGATATGGCTAATATCATATATCAGCTGCGAGGTGCACCGTATATTAAAATTAATTTAAATATATTTTATTCTCCAGCGAAACATTTTGCTTTACAGATAGCACCTTTTGCACAAACATATTTCGATATTAGTTTTTCTCTACTAGATGATAATATAGACAGGATGCGATTTGCTCCTAGATATTCTTATGGTGTATCTCTTTATCTATCATATATTAATTTTTAATCTTATGAAAAATATTTCAAAATATTTTAATAAAGGCAAATTTGCTCTAATACTGATTTTAATAGCAATTATTTTAGTTCAATGTGGATGGCCAAGAGTAGAATATTATAAAGTTAGTTATTTTCAATTAGAGCAAAATCATAGTGTCGATGATAGCATCAGTAATGTTTGGCAATATGATTCATTATACTTTTGGTGTAATGTTTTTGTAGATCGTAGTAAGGATTGTATTTCTAATGGAGGTGATCCTGATTACGAAATCACTTATTATATGCTCGATTATTACAAATCTATTGAGATTATTACTATGAATGACTACAATGAAGAATATTTAGCTGGTGATACTATTACAGATATTTTCACTTTTAATTATTTAGGTGAAATTTATCGATATAATAATACTGATAATAACGTTATAAAAATTGAAACTCATAGTGAACTGATGCTTTACAAAAATATATATCATTTCTTATATGTTCAGATACCACACTATGCACATCCATTTAAGTTGCAGCTTAATGTTCCTCCAGATTCTATACGGTTTTTTCAATTTAAGCTCAACATTGAACTAATGGATGAACGGAAATTTACTCTTTATTCCTTACCAATTAAAATTCAACCCTAATCGAGTCTCTTCAATGAAGATAATGAAAAAAATAATAAAAAATCATTTTGTAAATTGGTTAATGTAGTTAAAGGTAGTTTAAAATATTTGAAACTTTAACTTTTGATTTGTGCTCATTTGTGTTCATTTGTGGATTAATAAAAATAAAAATTAACATTTTACTAAACCATTACACTTATCAACTTCTTCTCCTCATCACTCAATCATCTCGTCATCTCGTCTTCCAGTCTTTCAGTCTCGAAGTCACCTCGTCTCCCAGTCTCCTCGTCTTCTCGTCTCCCAGTCTCCCAGTCACCTTGTCATCCCAGTCACCCAGTCATCCAGTCTCCAAAGTCTCCTCGTCTCCAAAGTCTCCCCGTCATCATTTCATAACATTAATGACAAATTTTATCGTAAGAAGCTTTAGCCTCTATATAATTCAGATTTATAGATTGTTGTAAATCAGCACAAGCACTAGTCTTATCTCCATTAAAGTCCCACACTATTGCTCTATAATAATAAGCTCTACCGCTAGGATTTAGTTTTATTGCAGTATTCAAATTCTCTAAAGCTTGTGAATATAATTTTTTATTTATATAATAAATTCCTAGCTCTTCATAT
>JAGPGB010000076.1 GCA_018056215.1 Bacteroidales bacterium
AGGACAACCATACTATGCTCAGGATCATTAGTGATCACTGTAATCGTTTTTTGTTGTTCTCCTGTTCTGCCAGATGTATTAAATGTAGCTTTAATGACAGATTTTTCTCCTTTTTTCAAAATAGTCTTTTCTGGTGTTGTTGCTGTACATCCACAGCTAGATTTTACTTTTAAGATTTTAAGATCATTTTTCCCTTCATTTTTAAATGGAAATTCTACTGTAACTGATTGACCAGATTTGATAGTATCAAAAACAACTTCTGTTTTCTCAAATACAATTTTTGGCGCATTAATTTTATCTTTTTCTGTCATCCAGCTGAAATCTTGAATAATATTTGCACTTACGTACATTTGTTTGACTGGTTGGTCAGTATCGTCTGTTTTTAGTTCAAATCTATCAAATACATATCCATAGTCATTACGTGCTTTTGCATCATAAGATATAGGAATTTTTAATTCTTGATCTGGATTTATTACAATACCTCCTGCTGCTATTTGAATTTTTAGAAATACTGGTAAATTTTCAGCAAATATTGTAATTTTTTTATCACTAGGATTATATAAATAAATTGTATCAGTTTTTACTTCACTATCTTTTATATCATTAAAATTTATATGATTTGATCTGAAGCGCAAATTACCTATTACTTGAGGGTAATTATCAGCTTTAGTTTTTGGTTTTGGTATTACATTACCTTTGATAGTCAAAATAACATTTGAATTTTCTGGATCATTAGTAACTACAGTTACAATCTTATTAAAAGCTCCTGGTCTGCCCTGTGGATTATATACAGCATCAATAAATCCACTTTGTCCAGGTAAAATAGGTGTTTTAGTGTAATCAGATGTAGTACAACCACACGAAGGTCTCACATTTAAAATCTTCAATGTATCATTGCCAATATTTTTAAAATTAAATCTAGCAGTTTGTTTGCCATCTTCTTCTTTTATTTGCCCGAAATCATAAACCTTACTTTCAAATAATATCGTTGGTTTTTTCTGAGCATTTATTATCCCCGCACTAATAAGGGTTAACATAAGTAAAATTGTTACTTTTTTCATATTTTGTTTTTTTGTTATACAAATTTATAAAAATTAAATAATATAAAAATTTTACATTAATATAACTAAAATTAGTTTTAATAGTAAATAATTTTTTTTATACATAAGATAATTTTAGATAAATAAGTATTCAACTTTTTCAATAAAAATTTACAAATAAATATAATTTTCACAAAAATTATATTTATTTTTACAAAAAAATTATGTTTACACAATCAGTTTATATTAATCGAAGGAATAATTTAAAATCCAACGGATTAAAAGGGGTAGGCCTACTTTTAGGCAATACAGAATCTCCAATGAATTATGCAGCTAATACTTATAAATTTAGACAAGATAGTACCTTTCTATATTTTTTTGGTTTAAATTTATCAAATCTAGCAGGTGTGATAGACTTTGACAGTGGAGAAGAGTACATTTTCGGAGATGATGTAGAAATAGATGACATTATATGGATGGGACCTCAGCCTACTATGAAAGAATTAGCAGGTCAGGTTGGTGTAAATAAAGTTTTACCTTTTAGCAATTTATATGAATATATTTCAAAACAGCTTAATCTCAAACGAGAGATACATTTTTTACCACCATATAGAGCAGAAAATAAAATTTTACTTAATGAGCTATTAGGCATATCCATCAAAGAATTAAAAACTAAATCTTCAGTAGAATTAGTACGAGCAGTAGTATCTCTGAGATCCATTAAAAGTGATGAAGAGATAGCTGAAATGGAAATAGCTGCAGAAATAGGTTATAAAATGCATATGTGTGTTTTCAAAATGGCTAAACCTGGCATCAAAGAACAAGAAATCGCAGGTATGATGGATGGTATATCATATCAATATGGCGAGGGACCATCTTTCCCAACTATTTTATCAGTACATGGTGAAACACTGCACAATCCTTATCACAATAATATCATGCAGTCAGGTCAACTTTTATTAGCTGATGCTGGTGCTCAAGCTAATAGCTTCTATGCTAGTGATTATACTAGAGTAACACCTGTAAGTGGAAAATTTACTCAAAAACAAAAAGAAATTTATGAAATTGTACGGAGAGCAAATCAAAATACAATTGAAATGTCTGCTCCAGGACAAAAATATTTAGATATTCATCTAGCAGCTGCTAAAGTTATAGCTAGTGGCCTAATAGATTTAGGACTAATGAAAGGCAATCCAGATGAAGCCGTAGATAAAGGTGCACATACACTATTTTTTGTCCATGGACTAGGTCATATGCTAGGATTAGATGTTCATGATATGGAAAATTTAGGTGAAAATTATGTGGGTTATGATAATGAACTAAATAGATCCACAGAATTTGGTACAGGCTCTCTTAGATTTGCTAGGACACTAAAGCCAGGTATGATAGTAACTGATGAACCTGGCATTTATTTCATCCCAGCATTAATAGAAAAATGGAAAGCAGAAAATAAATCATCAGAATTTATTAATTATAATCAAGTAGAAAAATATTTGGATTTTGGTGGTATCAGATTAGAAGATGATTTATTGATTACAGACAATGGCTGTAGATTAATTGGTAAAAGGCTTCCTATCACTATTGATGAAGTAGAAAATGCAATGAAAGCATAAAAAAATAATTGTAACATAAAGCAATAATTTAATTAATTTTACAAAAAAATATATTTATGTTCAGTGGAATAGTAGAGCAATTAGGTAAAATTCAAAAAATAGAACGCCAGGGTAGTAATATTAATTTTACTATTAAAGCTCCTATGGCGTCAGAGTTAAAAATAGATCAAAGCGTCAGCCATGATGGTGTATGTTTGACAGTAGTATGGGTAGATAATTCCAATCTTCTTTATAAAGTAACTGCTATTGATGAAACATTGAATAGAACTTGCTTAAAAGATTGGATAGAAGGGTATGAGGTAAATTTAGAACGTTCCATCCCAGCAAATGGTCGCTTTGATGGGCATATCGTACAAGGCCACGTAGATCAAACTGGCATAGTAACTAAAATAGAAGAACTCGATGGTAGCTGGAAATATTTCATAAAATATGATCAAGCTAAAGGGAATATTACTGTTGAGAAAGGTTCTATATCTGTAAATGGTGTTAGCCTCACTGTAGTCGATAGTGAAAAAAATTTGTTTTCAGTAGCTATAATACCTTATACATATGAAAATACTAATTTTCATAATTTCAAAATTGGCACTATAGTAAATTTAGAATTCGACATTATAGGCAAATACATTAAAAAGATTTTAGAAGAATATGAAATTATAAAATGAAAATATTTTTTTATATAAAATATTTTTAATAATTTTGCAAAAATAAATTTGGTCCGGTAGTTCAGTTTGGTTAGAATGCATGCCTGTCACGCATGAGGTCGCGGGTTCGAGCCCCGTCCGGACCGCAAAAAGAGAGATTTAAAAAAATCTCTCTTTTTTATTTTTCTATTTATTATAAATATTTTAGATTTGTAAAATAATTTATTTCATACTATCCAAAATTATGACACAAGAAGAAGCAATTAAAAGAATAAAATATTTAACTACAGAGCTCAATAGACATAATTATCTGTATTATGTAAAAAATAATCCTGAGATTTCTGACTATGAATTTGATCAACTAATGAAAGAGTTAGAACAACTAGAGAAACAATATAATTATCGTGAGCCAGATAGTCCTACTCAAAGAGTGGGAGGATTTATCACTAAAGAGTTTCCTAATCAGCCACACCGTTTCCCAATGCTTTCATTAGATAATAGCTATGACTGGAATGATGTAGTTACATTCTTTCAAAGAAATATACCTGATTTAGAAGCTATAGAATTTGTAGCAGAGCTAAAATATGATGGATTAGCAATAAGTTGTATTTATGAAAATGGAATTCTTACTAATGCTTTAACACGTGGCGATGGATACGTCGGTGAGGTAGTAACTAATAATGTGAAAACAATAAAAAATGTTCCTTTGAGGCTTTTTGGTGATTATCCAAATTGGGTAGATATACGGGGAGAAATCATCATGCCATTTGCATCTTTTAATAAACTAAATGAAGAAAGAGATGAAAATGGTGAAGAACCATTTGCTAATCCGAGAAATGCTGCAGCTGGTTCACTAAAATTACAAGATTCTTCGCTTGTAGCTAAAAGAAATTTACAATTTATGCCTTATGATGTTTACACTGAAACGCCTCTTTTTACTAATCATTATGAAGCAATGATGAAAGCTAAAGAATGGGGTGCTCCAGTTACACCTTATATTCGATTGTGCCATGGATTGAATGAAGTTAAACAGTTTATTGACGAATATGAAACTAAACGCGATCAATTGCCGTTTGGAATAGATGGAGTCGTCATTAAGGTTAATAGTTATCAACTACAAAAACAATTGGGGTCTACAGCTAAATATCCACGTTGGGCAGTAGCTTTTAAATATAAACCAGAACAAGCTCTCACTCAAATAATTTCTGTAGATTTCCAAGTAGGACGAACTGGTGTAATAACACCTGTAGCCAATCTAAATCCAGTTTTTATTAGTGGTACAACAGTTAAAAGAGTTACTTTACATAATTTTGACTTTGTCAAACAAAATGATATTCATGTAAAAGATTATGTGTGGATAGAAAAAAGTGGAGAAATAATTCCTAAAGTAGTAAAAGTAGAAATAGACAAAAGACCACCAGATGCATCTCCAGTGCTGCCACCAAAGTTTTGTCCTGTATGCAATAGCCCTACCATATATAATTTAGGAGAACCATTTGTGTATTGCTCTAATGAAAAAACTTGTCCTCCTCAACTTTTAGGTAAACTGCAACATTTCATTAGTAAAGATGCTATGGATATAGAAACTTTAGGCGAGGGAAAAATAGAATTACTTTTTAGAAAAGGGTTGGTAAAATCACCTGCTGATCTATACGACTTAAAATATGATCAATTGTTAGGTTTAGAAAATGAATATGAATCTTCTGATGGTAAAATACGAAAAGTTAGATTCCAACAAAAAACTGTAGAAAATATTCTAAAATCAATAGAAAAATCTAAATTAAAACCATTTGATAGGGTATTATATGCTCTCGGAATTAAAAACGTAGGTTCTATAATGGCTAAAAATATAGCTAATTATGCGAAGTCATTAGATAGATTAATGCAAATGAGCAAAGAAGAACTAATACAAATACCAGATGTAGGAGCAATAACAGCTCAATCTATAATAGATTGGTTTTCGGATCCAGATAATCTCTATTTAATAAAAAGATTAAAAGATGCTGGCTTACAATTTGAAATAAAAAAAGAAATACATCAATCAGAAAAGTTAAAAGGATTAAACATTGTGATTTCTGGTGTTTTCCAAGAAATAGAAAGGGATGATTTGAAAAAATTGATAGAAATTAATGGAGGTAAAGTACTATCATCAGTATCAAGTAATACTGATTATCTGATAGCTGGCGAAAATATGGGTCCTGCTAAACGACAAAAAGCCAATGAACTAAATGTACCTATTATTTCTTTTAAAGAATTTTTAGAAAAATTTAAAATATAAAAATATGAAAAATTCAATTTTATTACTCCTATTTATTAATTTATTTTTCATAAATATTGATAATAGTTTTGCCCAATTAACACAAATCAAACAAATTACTTTTGTTTTTAAAACTCCGCCTCTATCTCCTGAATATAACAGGGAACAAGAATTTATTATTAAAAATAATAAAATCAAATTAACTATAAAAAAACAAAATGAGGTCATAGAAAAGGCAAAAGTAAAAATAAGCTCAGAAGAGTGGAAAAACATTGCTAAATATTTTAATACAAATAAAATACAAATTGGCCCAGAAAAAACCAAATATGATTATGAAGG
>JAGPGB010000077.1 GCA_018056215.1 Bacteroidales bacterium
GCAAAAGAAACGTCAAAATTAGAAAGGTCATAAATTTTAGGATTGCCTTTAGCAGTAGGAGGTCTTAGTTTTTTGACATTCATAAAGTTAATACCTTTTCTCTGAGTATAAGATTGTACGAGACGTTTCACACTATCTACTTCATTATCAGTGTCATATGTTTCTAAGTCATCACGTAGGTAAACATCTGGATCTAAAGGATTATACTGTGGATTAGCCATCATTTCAGAATAGTCAACATGCATAGGAATACGCAAATTAAAATTTTCTGGTAGAAGCTTGCCAACATCCAGATTTAGAGAAAGATCATAGGAAGTTACATTATCCAGTTGACGTTCATAAACTTTCTTTTCTATAGAGCCAAAGCCAGCAGTAGATAGTGTAGTAGCAAACATTATATTTCCTATATTAGCTAAACCCATGTTCATACGAGCAGTAGCAGCCCATCCACCTTTTTCGTCAAAAGTATTTACTCTCAATTCATTTATCCATACTTCAGCACATTTAGGTCTGCTATCATCATTAGGATAAGTACCCGTTTTAGGATTACGTACACCTATTAAAATTACTTTAACTTCAGCTAAATTGGGATTACCTACGATAGTGTATTTGCCATCCTCATCTTGACTAGAATATGGAGTGAAAAGTGTAATATTTGCATTATCCTCACTACGTAGAATGGTATTACGTTCTAATTTTAGTTGTACTAATTTATCTAATACTAACTCAACAGAATCTGCCCATATTTTTTTGCGACTATCATCATCAGAGCTATAGTTACCCCATGGAGTAGGATGTAGGGGGATTTCATATTCATAGTAATTTCTGTCAAAATCAGTACCCAATCTAATAAATAGAGTTAAATCTCCATCATTTAAAGGATAATTTAATGGATCTACCTCCTCAGAGTGTACATTCATTTT
The DNA here is from genome assembly GCA_018056215.1 of Bacteroidales bacterium. Classification (GTDB taxonomy): domain Bacteria; phylum Bacteroidota; class Bacteroidia; order Bacteroidales; family DTU049; genus DTU049. The sequence continues at coordinate 924 of JAGPGB010000077.1, forward strand.
AATTTTTTTATAATATCTAAAATCATAATCTGTACTTTTGAAAATGCCACGAGCATCACCATCTATCAGATGACAAACCTTGATAGATAGGGATTGTTCATTTTGTTTTTGTAGATTAGTAGTACCATAATTGATTTCACGTTCTAAGCCTGGAGGCATCACATATGGGATAGGTTTTCGAGAACCGTTTTCTTCGATGTTCAAATTAGTGATATCGAAAGTTGTCAGATTTTGTTCATTACCAGGTAAATATTCTCCTGGTTGCAATAAAGAATAAGAATATCTACGCCATTGACTGCGAGCTAAATCCATAGTACCGAAACGTAATACAACAGAATCGCTCCAATTTTTTAGAAATATTCTCATGAAACGTATAGAAGTAAAATCACTAATATCACCAACAATTTTGTCTGGTCTTTTTACAGGAACTTTGAATTGATACCACTTCACTTTCTCTGAATTACCATTTGGTAACTTAACACTAGCAGTGTAAATATCGGTAATATAATTTTCTCCTATTACCATTTCATTAGGATTCAGATTGATCTCATATTGATAATATCTTTCTAATTCATTCAGTGTATTATCTCTATTAATATCTTCGCTATTAGGATTATTAGTAGCACTAGTAGGATAAGATTCATTACTCATATCTGGAGTAGGACTATTGCCATCTGAATTTTTATAATATTTATAACGTTGTAAAATATTATAGCCCAGATCATCATAGTCTGTACCTCTGAAATAATGATAATTATCTGATGATGGGTCATTCAAAGCAAGCTGATAAGCTACAGATCCAGTGCCATAAATGGAAGCGATAGATTGCAAATAACTATTAAAATAGTTTTTTTCATTATCATTTGTTAGACCATCATAACCAACATCTTGATATTTTCTAGCATCTAGATTAGCATCAAAAGAATTGACTAAAGCTTGGTATTTGGGAACTACACCCCATTGAGTGCTATCAACTCCTGTCATTTCTGGGCTAGTAGGTAGACCATTTTCGAAAGCTTTTTTATGATCTAATAAAACATCTTCGGAAATATCACCTAGATTAATGTAAAGTTTACCACCGGCGCTATTAGTATTATAAATAAATGGATCCATCAGCCAAAATTCAATATATTCTACATTAGTTTCTTCAAAATTAGGAGTTTCGATAGTTCTCATAATGCCAGCCCAACGAGTAGAAGGGTCTACCAATCTTCCATTAGTAGTAATACCAGCTGATATTGTTGTCGGAGAAGTATCAAAATTATATGGGCCGCGTTCTGTAGGATAATAAGCTAAATCTAGCGTAGCTAAATTAGGGACAATGCCATTAGGAAATTCTTTAGCAGGAAATAGTTCAGACTCTAACACTTCTCTCATATAATGATTGCTAAGCATTTCTTTATTTACATTTGGTGGTGTTGTAGAATTATTTCTAAAAAAAACACTTGGGTCTATAGTATACCAAGATAATAAAGCTCTATTAAATCCCGAAGCAAGAGTAGAATCATCAGCTGCCTCAGGGAAAGATGTTGGTTGTCCTTGAGGTATAGAAGCCAATTGCCAGGAGAAAGGATTTTTAAGTGTTATACTGCTCATACTTCCTTCGAAATTATCTATAAAAGAATTACCTTCTTTGCCAATAGCTCTATTATGGCCAGGTATTAGATTTGCAAATTCTGCATCAATGGTAATATTTGAAGGGTCTTTAGTGCTCACAAAAGGTAATTTATCTATAATTTTGGTAATTAAAGTAGACTGGGTCTGATAAGATACATTTGCTCCCCAAATGGTATTAGATATTGGTTCATAGCCAATATTTACTTTAGTAGTAAAAGGTTTCTCTGTGAGATGTATTATAGTACCACCGACGATGAAATTGTTATTAATTTTATAATCTACATGTGCACCCAAATAAGTTTTGGTTTGGAAATTAAAAAAAGTATTATTTTCGACAGTTACATTTATTGGTACACCAGAGGTGAGTATTCCTTGATTAATAATTTTGACACGACCCATAGTGTAATCTACCGTATAATCTACATTCTCTTGCAAAAGTAGTCCCCCAGCAGTTACTTTAACAGATCCTTGTGGAATATTAATAGCATTTAAACTAATTTCACTACCCACACTAGATTTATAAGACCCTTCAATAGTAAATCTATTTTTATTAGCAATTTGTTCAGCTACAGTTTTAGTAGTAGTATATAAAGAGTCAAAGCAATATTTATTTGCTAAGTTAGGATCATCAAATTTACTTCTAAGGTCTTTACCAAAAGGTTCAACTACAGGGAAATAAATACGTCCATTTTTAGAATTAATAGTTCCTCCGCCAGTAGCTGCATTGTCTATAAAATCAAATAATCCATCAGGTTCAGGATCGCCATTGATATTTAATCTATCAAAACCTAAAACTCTAATTAGAGGAATATACTTTAGATTAGATTCTGTCAAATAACCAGCGCCTACACCGAGATTTTCACTTTTATAAATAATATTTAATCTAAAATCTTCATTACTAATCTGATAGCCACCTATAGAATAAACATTTTTCATCATTAGATTCCAAACAGGTAATTTAGTATTTATAGAAGCAGGTTTTAATAATTTAACAACTAAACAATTAGGAGGATCTATCCCATCAGTAGAAAATTCTCCCACCTGATAAACACTATCACTACCTACAACAGTATATTGATAAGCCACAGCTAACACTTGATCTGGACGAAGGCTAATATTGAGAGAAACAAATCCTAATTGATTATTTACAGTATATTCTGATGTAGAAAGTTTACGAGCATTTTCTATTTTTTCATAATCAGTACCCATTTTAAAATTTAGTGAAGATAAATAGGAATTTACATCATTTAAATTTCTGATGTTTGAAGTGTTAATGAGCTGAAAAAGATTATTAGATCTATTACTAGGCAAATAAGCATCTGGAGTGAAGTTTGGTAAAACATTTTGATTATAAGGATCATACTCACCGATATCTTGAAAAGCTACTATATTTCTATTTTCTTGAGTAGCAGGACCAATATTAGTAATCCAAATTTCTATTTTAGTTATATTAATAGGACTAGAAATAATAGGCAAGCGTTCTAAGTATTTATTATAATTATTGTAGAAAAATTGAGAGATGAAGAAATGCTTGTTCTCTTCATAATCGAGAGCATTTATTTTAAATTCACTAACCTCGGCACCACCAGATACGGTGATAGTATTAGTTTCACTTTCTTGCTGCGAAAGCACAGCAGTTACCGTTGCTTTACCAAACTGTAATTGAGTTTTTAGGCCAAAAAGACTTTGACTACCACTTATTAAAGTGCTATTAAGCGGAAGAGTTACATCGCCAGCTTCTATTTTTTTAATAATTTCGTCTTCTTTGCCTTCATATTCTAATTTAATTTTATTATCAAAAGTAAAATTAGATTCAGTATTATACCTGACATTGAAATTAACTTTATCACCGACTTTAGCCATTAAATTTAGTTGAATTTTTTCATCAAAATTAAAATTGCCATAGCGTCTTTGCTTAACGGTGAGAGCAGGATCATCTCTGCGATAGCCTTTGTAACCAAAAATAATTTCGGCAGTACCACTGGGTCTGATATCTATTAAACCACTGCCAAAGACACCATCTTCTTTCATATGCATCCTAAAGAGAGAATCAAAAATGCCCTGACCTCTAGATTGCTGTACTAAAGATTGATGCCATTGCCTTTGCCATGCCTTTTGGAAATCATATTCATTATACTCATCAAAAGTCATTTGATATGGATAACGTAAATTAATATTACCTACTTTTTGCTGAAAATCATAAGTATTATTAGTAGGATCATAAATAACAGTATCCTTGAGATTTTTGGGGATAATATCCCAGGGTGAAGATATCAATGGTGGTGGACCTGTAATCTGCTGATCTTGTATAGGATATATGAGAGAATCTAAAGTATCAGGAGGACCAACAAAATAAATATTTTGATCTAAGGGTGAACTAGCAAAAAAAATAGTCGGTGAAAAAGAATAAAAAGTAAAAAAAGATAATATAGCAATAAAAAATAATTTATTAATAAACGGCGAAGTAAATGGGAATATTTTTTTCACTATGATGCGAGTTTATAAATATTTGAATGCTAGTTTAATAAGTTTATCTAAAGAATTATATTCATCTTTAGAATGATTTTTTAATACCTTACTGAGTGCTGTCTCTGCTTCTTTCATAGTATATCCTAATTGCCTTAAAGCTAATAACGAATCATGATAAAAATTAGTATCTAAATTAGAAAAATTTTCTCCAGCTAATTCAATTTCAGGAATTTTGTTTTTTAATTCTACTAAGATACGTTCAGCAGATTTAGCACCAATACCTTTAACCTTTTGTAATTTATTGATATCTTTATTTTGAATGGCAGTATATAAATCTATCGGAGTAAGAGTAGAGAGTAATGTACGAGCAGTGTTAGCACCTATGCTATTAACGCTTATTAATAATCTAAAAGCTTCTCTTTCCTCTTCATCAGCGAAACCATAGAGTATGGGACCATCTTCTTTCCATATTAAATTTATCAATAGTGATATGTTAGAAGTATCTTTTATTTTTTCATAAGTATTTAAAGTAATTTGAGCTTCATAACCAATGCCCGCAGTTTCAATAACAACTTTTGAGGGATTTAAAAAAACAATATCACCTTTTATATAATTAAGCATAAAAATGTAAAAATTTAATAATTTGTGCCAAAATTAATAATTATAAATAAATTGAAAAGAAAGATTAAGAAGTTA
>JAGPGB010000078.1 GCA_018056215.1 Bacteroidales bacterium
TCATCATCATATGTGAAATCTACCAATCCTAGTATTATTAGCTTAAATAATATTTCATAACATTCATTATAATCTATTTTTAAAAAGTTTTGTATCTCTTTTAATGTGAATGAATTTTTATTCAAAAAATTATTCAATTTTTCTTTAATATTTATCACATCATCTATACTTACTATTTCGTTGTTATGTTTAGCATTCCACACATCTATATAGAGATTGCTTGCTACACAATTTTTATCTTTATATCTTATATAAACAGTCATATTTTCATGTTCATCTAAGGTATAAACTAATTCATCTGGAGAAGCAAAAATGACGACTTCTAATATTTCTTTATTATTTAACGTGTGAGTTAGTACCTCATAATTGACTGGTGGTTTACAATGCAGTAGAGCAGCAACCTCTATCATATAATATTCTTCTTCAGTTTTGATACCTACAATTTTCCCATTATCTTTGACACCTATTAATAATACACCACCATCAGAGTTTGCAAAAGCAGCCATAGATCTAGCAATTTTTTTGCTATCTGTAATGGCAAATTTAAAATCTAATTGTTGCCCTTCGCCTTCGCTAATACGTTTATAAATATTAAATTCTTCTAAATCCATACTTACAAATTTACAAATAAATTTTATTAATAATTTCTTATAACACATTTTATAAAAAAATATGATTTTTATATCATGAATACTTATAAATTTATATTTTAAGATATCAAAATTTTTAGTGAATTTTGCTAAAAATACTTTTGCCCTTATGATAGATTATATGTTGATTTTAAAAGGCATAGCTATGGGTACAGCTAATGTTATTCCAGGAGTATCAGGTGGTACTATAGCTCTTATAACCAATATTTATGAGCGATTTATTAATGCATTAAAAAATATAAATTTTACTGCTATAAAATTATTATTTACTGGTAAGATCAAAGAACTGATAAGCTATATAGATCTATATTTTTTATTACAAGTTTTTACTGGTGTACTCATAGCATTTTTTACTATTGCTTTTCTTTTAAAATATTTATTTCTGCATTATCCTATTTACACTTGGGCATTTTTCTTTGGCTTAATAATTGGATCATCATGGTTAATTATTAAAAAATTAAACAAAATGACATTGTGGGATTGGGTATTATTATTAGTAGGAATATCTATCCCTGTAATAATGGTTTTTTTGAAACCTATTAATGAAAATGATAATTTATTTTATATTTTATTTTGTGGAATAATAGGTACTTCTGGAATGGTATTGCCCGGTATATCTGGTTCATATTTAATATTATTACTTGGTAATTATAAACTTATCATGCTAGATGCTGTTACCACATTAAATCTTAGAATTTTAATACCCTTTTTAATAGGTTCTATACTTGGATTAATAATAGTTTCTTATTTTATCTCATTATTACTTAAAAAATATTACAATCAAGTATTAAGTTTGCTAGCAGGGTTTGTAATTGGATCATTAGCATTAATATGGCCATGGAAATATAGTATCGATTTCACTCATGGATTATTATTACAAAATAAATTTGGAGCATTAATAGATGCTAATGGACAATTAATTAATTTTAAACCATACATCATTAAATATCAATATTTTTTACCTGAAATAGATACACAATTTTGGATATCAATATTTTTGATCATAATAGGTATAATCATTGTAGTAGGCACAGAAATACTTTCTGTACAAATTGTAAGAAAAAGGCAGAAAAAAAATTAATCTTTTAAAATTACTGTGCCAGCATCAGGATTTTTTAGATTATTAGCATCAGTTATTAAAACATCATTACCACCATTATCGATAAAATAAAGACCAGCTTTTATTTTGGGTCCCATGCTACCATCTGCGAAATGTCCTTCTTCTAAGTACTTTTTCATTTCTTTAGCTGATACTTTGTTAAGTTTTACTTGATCTGGTTTATTAAAGTTCAGATAAGCATTTGAAATATCTGTGAGAATAAAAAATTCATCAGCATTTATTTTAACAGCGAGCGTAGCAGCAGCTAAATCCTTATCGATTACAGCGTCTACTCCCATTAGAGTTCCATCATTATTTTTAATTATTGGTATACCACCACCACCAGCTGCTATCACTATATTACCTGCTTTAGCTAATTGCTCTATGATAGGCCAATTTAGTATTTCTATTGGTTTAGGACTGGGAACCACTCTACGAAAGCCTCTTCCGCGAGGATCTGCTTTGAAAGACCAATTAAATTTTTGTTGTAAAATATCAGCTTCTTCTTTAGAATAATAAGGTCCCACAGGTTTACTGGGATTAGCAAAAGCTGGATCATTTTTATCAACAATCACTTGAGTAACTACACTGATAATATTTTTTTCTATACCATGTTTTAGCAACACATTTTTGAAAGCTTGTTCGATAAGGTAGCCAATGTGTCCTTGTGTTTCAGCTACACATACATGCATAGGAAGGGCTGGTATACCATATTTACTTTCACCAGCTTCATTTTGTAGAAGTACATTGCCCACTTGAGGACCATTGCCATGAGTGATAACTAAATTATGTCCACGTTCGATAATTGGAATTAAATTTTCGCAAGTATCAGTAGCATTTTGTATTTGTTCATCATAGTAACCTTTTTGGTCACCTCTCAGCAGAGCATTACCGCCGAATGCAGCCATTATCAATTTTCCCATATTATTTATTTTTTATAATTATTTATAAATCAAAAGATAACCAGAGTTATGAGAACTCTGGTTATCAATATTTATTTTAAAATTATTTATTCTTTCACAGCAGCTTGAGCAGCAGCTAATTTAGCAATAGGCACACGATAAGGGCTACAGCTCACATATGTTAGTCCTAGCATATGGCAAAATTCTACTGAAGATGGTTCTCCACCGTGCTCACCGCATATACCTAAATGTATATTAGGACGAGTAGCTTTACCACGTTCTACTGCTATTTTCATCAGCTCACCTACACTCTCTCTATCGATGATTTGGAAAGGATCGAATTTAAGGATTTTTTTATCTAAATAATCTTGTAAAAAAGATCCTACATCATCACGAGAAAAAGCAAAAGTTAATTGAGTAAGATCATTAGTACCGAAACTAAAGAATTCAGCATATTTAGCCATTTCATCAGCACGTAATGCAGCTCTAGGTATTTCTATCATTGTACCAAATTCGTAATGAAGTTCGCTCAGTTGATATTTAGTTTTTACTTCTTCATAGACTTTTTTTACAATCTCATTTTGATGTTTTAGTTCATTCTCATTGATAGTAACAGGGATCATTATCTCTGGTTTAGGATTTTTACCTTCTTTTACTAATTCTGCAGCAGCCTCTAAAATTGCTCTTACCTGCATTTCAGTAATTTCTGGATAACTAACACCTAATCTAACGCCACGATGTCCCATCATTGGGTTATTTTCGTGTAACTGTTCAGCTCTAATATTTAGCTCTTCTATAGTGATATTTAATTCTTTAGCTAATCTCTCACGAGCTTCTATATTTTTAGGAATAAATTCGTGTAGTGGAGGATCTAACGTACGTATAGTAACTGGTAGGCCATCCATTACTTTTAAGGTATTTTTGATATCTTCTTTCACAAAAGGGAATAGCTCATCCAAAGCTTTACGTCTTTCAGTTTCATTATTACTAATAATCATTTTACGTAATATAAAAAGAGGTTTCTCACCACCTTTGCCATAAAACATATGTTCTGTTCTGAAAAGTCCAATACCTTCTGCACCAAAATCTACAGCTGTTTTAGCATCATCAGGAGTATCAGCATTAGTGCGTACACGCAGAACCCTATATTTATCAACTAATTTCATAAATTTTATAAAATAAGGATTCTCAGCAGGGCTAATGGTAGATAATTGACCTTCATAAACTAGTCCTTTAGTACCATTCAAAGAAATGACATCGCCTTCTCTATAAATACCTAATGCAGTATGCATTTCTTTTTTCTGTAGACTAATTTCTATGTCGCTAGCACCTACTATACAGCATTTGCCCCATCCACGAGCTACTAAAGCAGCATGACTAGTCATACCACCGCGAGCAGTTAAAATAGCAGCAGCAGCACGCATACCATCAATATCTTCTGGATTAGTTTCTTCTCGCACTAATATAACTTTTTCGCCTTTAGCAGTCCACTCTACAGCATCTTTAGAAGTGAAAACTATTTTACCAAAAGCTCCTCCAGGTCCAGCAGGAAGGCCATGAGCAATAATTTTTGCTTTTGCTTCACTACTAGGATCCAATAATGGATGTAATAACTCATCTAATTGATTTGGTTTAACACGTAAAAGAGCAGTTTTTTCATCAATAAGTTTTTCATCAAGCATATCTAATGCCATACGTACAGCAGCTATACCATTACGTTTGCCTACACGACATTGTAGCATCCATAGATTACGCTCTTGAATGGTAAACTCTATGTCTAGCATATCTTTATAGTGATTTTCTAGAGTATTACGAATATCAACTAATTGTTTATAAATCTGTGGCATAGCTGTTTCTAGTGATGGTAAATGTTTATTATGTTCAGACTTAGTAGCTTCATTCAGAGGGTAAGGAGTACGAATACCAGCGACTACATCCTCACCTTGAGCATTAGGAAGCCATTCACCATAGAACATATTCTCACCGGTGGCAGGGTTACGAGTGAAAGCTACACCAGTAGCTGAATCATCACCCATATTGCCAAAGACCATAGATTGTACTGTAACAGCTGTTCCCCAATCATCTGGAATACCTTCAATCCTTCTATATGAAACTGCTCTTTTGCCATTCCAACTTTGGAAAACAGCAAATATTGCACCCCATAATTGCTCCATTGGATCTTCTGGGAAAGGTTTTCCTAGAACTTCTTTAACTTTAGCACGATATATATCTACTAATTTTTTCAAATCATCAGCATCAAGCTCTACATCATCTTTTACACCTTTTTGTTTCTTTAATTTTTCTAATTCAGCTTCTAACTGTTGACGAATGCCTTTGCCTTCTTCTGGTTCTATACCAGCAGCTTTTTCCATAACTACATCGCTATACATCTGAATTAGACGACGTTGAGAATCATAAACGAAACGTGGATTATTAGTTTTTTTGATTAATCCTTCGCGAGTGATATCATTTAATCCAACATTCAAAATAGTCTCCATCATCCCAGGCATAGATACTCTCGCACCAGAACGCACAGATACTAATAAAGGATTAGTAGGATCACCGAATTTTGCATTTAAAATATTTTCTATATGTCTCAAGCCTTGCTCTACTTCATCTTTTAATATTTCAAATAATTGATTTTTACCCAAAGTGTAATATTCTGTACATGCCTCAGTAGAAATAGTAAAACCTGGAGGTACTGGTAACCCTAGTAAGTCCATCTCTGCTAAATTGGCACCTTTGCCACCAAGTAAATCTTTTAAATTAGCTGCACCTTCAGCTGACCTTTTCCCAAATACATAAACTCTTTTCTTCTTTTCCATAATGTTAGAATTTTTTGAATTGCAAAGTTAATGAGTTTTTTTGAAATTTAAATAAAAATTGATATTAATTTTTTGTTAATGTTCCATTTTATATACTTTGATATCTATCAAAAACAACAACATTATTAATAGAAAGTTGTTAATAATTTTTTTCAAAACAAATATCATTTTAAA
>JAGPGB010000079.1 GCA_018056215.1 Bacteroidales bacterium
ATAATTTATTTCTAATTTTTTTATTATAGAATTTATTACAAATATTTTTAATTCTCATAAAGTAAAAACCCATATAAAGATATGTAAAAAAAAAATAACTTTATGTAATTCCCATAACAATTTTTTTTCTTAATTTTATATTATAAACTATTTTTGCAAAATAATGAAAGATTTCAATTACAAAGAAATATTGATAGAAGGTGCGAGATCTAATAATCTCAAAAATATCACTTTGAGCATACCTAAGCGTAAAATTACTGTTGTAACTGGGTTATCAGGCTCTGGCAAGACTTCATTAGCTTTTGATACGATATATGCTGAGGGACAGAGAAAATATGTAGAGAGTCTCAGTGCATATGCTAGACAGTTTTTAGGCAAAATAATGAAACCAGATGTAGATAAAATCACTGGTCTATCGCCTGCCATAGCTATCAGGCAATTCTCTGCTAATGTAAATCCACGCTCCACCGTTGGTACTATTACAGAGATTTATGATTATCTTAAAATTTTGTACACTAGAATAGGCAAAACATATAGTCCTATTTCTGGTAGAGAGGTGAAACACTACAAAGTAGAAGATGTAGTATCATATGTAATGTCTTTCCCAGATAAAAGTAGATTTTTTATAGTAGCTCCCTATATAGAGATGAGTGGTAGAGACGTTAATGAACAGCTGGAGCTATGGCATATAAATGGATATAGTAGAGTATTATCAGATAACAATATTTATCTCATCAGAGATTTGCTAGATGATAATAAGAAATTGTCTAAGATAGATCCCAATAATTTATTTTTGTTAGTTGATAGGCTCACTAAAACTGATGATGAAGATTTTTCATTCAGACTGAAAGATAGCATACAATCAGCATTTTTTGAGGGTGATGGCAAAATATATATTGTTATTTTGAGTGGTGAAGAGAGAAAATGGGTAGAGTTTTCTAATAAATTTGAACTCGATGGCATGCGTTTCACTATTCCAGATGTTAATTTTTTCAGTTATACATCACCGTATGGTGCTTGTCCTGTATGTGAGGGCTATGGTACTGTAGTAGATGTAGCCGAGCACTTAGTAATACCAGATCCTAATTTATCTATTTACGAAGGGGCAGTGGCTCCTTGGCGTGGCGAAAAGATGAGTGAATGGCAGAAATATTTTATCGCATATTCTAAAAAATATAATTTCCCTATTCATAAACCATATAAAGACCTTACAGAAGAGGAAAAAGATCTTTTGTGGAATGGACGCGATGATTTAGAAGGCATCAACAGATTTTTTAAAATGCTAGAAGAGAACACATACAAAATACAGTACCGTGTGATGCTTTCTAGATATAGAGACAAAACAATTTGTAGGTCTTGCAAAGGAACTAGATTGAGAAAAGAAACTCAATATGTAAAAGTTTATGGATATTCTTTGCCAGATTTATTAATGATGCAGATAGATCAAATGCAAAACATAATAAGATCATGGCAGTTTACTGATATAGAGCTAGAACAAGTAAAATATATCTTGAAAGAGTTAAATACTAGAATAGACTATCTAATAGAAGTCGGATTGCCATATGTGACGCTTAATAGAGGCATGAATACACTATCTGGTGGAGAAATACAAAGAGTATATTTGAGTAGAGCTCTTGGTTCTACAATGACAGATACCTTATATGTACTCGATGAGCCTACTGTAGGACTGCATCCACGTGATACACATAAATTAATTGAAATATTAAAAAAACTTAGAGATGAGGGTAATACTATTATAGTAGTAGAGCATGATGGAGATATAATAAGAGCTTGTGATTGGATAGTAGATCTGGGCCCTAAAGCAGGTAGTGAGGGTGGCGAAATTGTTTTTTCTGGTACTTTAGAGCAATTGTATAATAATTCTAATAGTTTCACTGCTAAATATTTGAATAATCCATTACAAGAAATAATTCCAAAAAATAAATTTTCTTTTTTGGGACCTAACAATCGTTTCATAGAATTCATAGGTGCTAATAAAAATAATTTGAAAGACATTAGTATCAAAATACCAATAAATGAAATAACTGCTGTCGTAGGTGTCAGTGGATCAGGTAAATCTACCTTGATTGTAGATGAATTATATGAAGAGTTTAATAATTTTTTAAAGCATCCAGATAATGAAACCACAAAATTAAGTGGCGAATTTAGATCAATTAAAAATGTAGTTCTGATAGATCAATCTCCAATCTCCCGTTCTACCAGGTCAAATCCAATAACTTATTTAAAGATATTTGATTATATTAGAGAGTTATACAGTCTAATGCCTTTAGCCATTCAAAGAGGTTACAAGCCAAGCACTTTTTCTTTTAATACTGAAGGTGGGCGTTGTGAAACCTGCAAAGGCGATGGATACATAATTATAGAAATGCAATTTATGGCTGATGTCAAAATTCCTTGCGAAGATTGCCATGGCAAAAGATTTAAAGACGATGTGCTGGAGGTAACATTTGGTCAAAAAAATATTTATGATATTTTAGATATGACTATAGATGATGCTTATAATTTTTTCAAAAATCAGTATAGTTTTGCTAAAAATAAAAAAATAGAATCTTTGATTAATCAGACCATGAACGGGTTAGAACTCCTTAGAAAAGTAGGACTGGGATATCTGAAAATGGGGCAATCTACTGATACTTTGTCTGGCGGCGAAGCACAAAGGCTGAAACTAGCAAGTTACATAGGTGCTGGTAATAAAATGGATAAAACCTTATTTATCTTTGATGAACCTACTACTGGCTTGCATTACTATGATGTAGACATGCTATTCAATAGTTTAAAAGAGCTAATACTCAAAGGCCATACTATATGCTATATTGAGCATAATATAGAATTAATCAAGCGAGCAGATTGGATCATAGAGCTTGGTCCAGAAGGTGGCGACCAAGGTGGCTACCTAATTTTCCAAGGTAATATAGAAAATTTTTTAAAATCAGATACAATTACTACTAAATATTTGAATAAAGCAAATTAAACCATAGATTATTAAAAAATCTTTCGAGTTAGATGCTAAAATAATAAATAAAAATATTGCCGTAAATGTATCAGTAAAAGATATATTTCTAATGAATATGATTTGATTCGTTTTAAAATATTTCTACAATTTACATTATTAAAATTATTAAACCACTGAAGCACTACTCCAATATTCTATTATTAAATTATATTATTTATCAAAATATTTTTTATAATTTTGACTTTGTTTTTATTATTTTATGTTTTTTAATATTTATTACCTCTATACTAGTTTATTTATTTGTTCATTATTATTAAGTATAATATTAAATTTTTTGCTAATAAACTTTGCAAAAAAATTAAAAAAAGACAAATTAGAAGTCAACCAAGAAAGATGGACTAATGAACATATTCCTACATTCGGAGGTACAGCTTTTTTTATTATTTTTTTACTTGCAATTATTTTTTTAAATTTTTACAGTATATATAAAGGTGTTCCAATAAATTCAAAAGGAATAATATTCATAATATTAGGTGCATCGCTATCATATTTACTTGGATTATTCGATGATGTATTTTATCTAAACCCAATAATTAAATTCCTAACTCAAATAATTATTAGCATCATAATGATCATCGGTGGAATAAGTATTAATATTTTTGACAGTATATGGCTAAATTATTTATTAACTGTATTATGGATAGTAGGTATAATGAATGCTACCAATTTATTAGATAATATGGATGGCACAGCTGCGATTAGTGTTCTTGGAATAGCCGGGACTATCTTATCTATCTGTTTACTAAATAATATAAATAATATAAATAATATAAATGTGGCTTCCTTATTAATAATAATTGGTATATTAATAGGATTTCTTGTATTTAATTGGCCAAAAGCTAAAATTTATATGGGAGATAGCGGTAGTATGTTTTTGGGATTTATCATAGCTATGTGGGGTATCAAATACATTTGGAATCTTGACTCTCTATTACCTAATGTTACTTATCATTGGATAGTACCCTTTATTTTAATTGCTGTAATATATTGTTTACCTATTTTAGACACTTCTATTACCTTTCTAAAAAGAATAGTGCATCATAGATCACCATTATTAGGAGGCAAAGATCATACTACGCATCATCTGATATATTTAGGCTTTACTAATACTCAAGTTTTATTGTTAATGATATTTATATCTGTGTTGAATTTTTTAGTTAGTTATTACTTTATAATTAACATTAATCAATTAAATAGTTTCTTTTATTTAGGAATATTTACATATTTAATTATTATCTTTGCTTTTCTTTTATATGCGTCTTTTACTCATATAGAAAAATCATATCCTAATGAAAAAAATAAAAAAATTACAGATATCTAGATTTATAATAATATTGTTAATTGTTTGCTTTACTTCATTATTTATTTTCTCAAATAAATCAAATAAAGATAAGTATGATTATAAATATTTACAAGATAAATACAAAATTGTTACTTTCACTCTACCAGACACTGTATACTTTGCTGATCAATTAGTAGATTTAACAAACCCATATATCAGAGAAAGAGTAGAAACAGAGCTATATAGCATTACTTATTTTCATTCATTACTAATTAAAACCATTAAGCAGGCAGATAGATATTTACCTTATATAGAAAAGGAGTTAAAAAATAATAAACTACCAATAGATTTGAAATACATCGCAATAATAGAAAGTAATTTAGTACCGACTACATCTCCTGCTGGAGCTAAAGGTATATGGCAATTTATGAAAGGCACTGCTGTTAAATATGGGTTAGAAGTGTCTGATGATGTAGATGAAAGATTAAACTTCGAGAAATCTACTATAGCTGCATTGTCTTATCTAAAAGATTTATACAATATGTTTGGAGATTGGTTCTTGGCAATAGCTGCATATAATGCTGGTGAAAATTATCTAAAAACAAAAATAAGTGAACAATATACTAATAATTTCTGGGATCTAGTTATTAACTCCGAAACAGCCAGATATATTTCTAGAGCTATAGCTACTAAAATTATTTATCAATCTTTAAAAAATTTTGGTTTTTACATACCTACATTCGAGATTTATCCACAATACAAGTATAAAGAGATTGTGATAGACTCTACTATAAATAATTTACCTTTATTTTGTAATAAAATGAATATCTCTTATTATAATTTTAAAAAAATAAATCCATGGTTAATTAGCGATAAATTAATGAATAAAGAGAATAAAAAATATACTATGCGTATACCGATATTAGAAGGATATAAGATATCAACATCATCAAAAAATGATTCAATAGAATTAATAGAAAGTATATAAGATATTAAAAATAGTATAAAAATTATTGTACTATTTTTATTTCATTCAATATTCTCTGTGCATTTGCATACTTATCAATAATAAACAACATATATCTAATATCGAGTACAATGTTTCGGCATCTGCTGTCATCAAAATTAAAATCGCTCATCGTACCTTCCCATACTCTATCGTAATTTAGCCCAATTAGTTCTCCTTTTCCGTTAAATACAGGGCTCCCACTATTGCCACCAGTGGTATGTGCTGTACTTATGAAGGCTATTGGGAGCTCACCTTTATCATTGGTATATGAACCGAAATT